>JBKEBV010000213.1:0-14576 GCA_047973315.1 Propioniciclava sp. | reverse complement strand
CACCAGGGCGGGGGCGTCTGCGGTCGTCGTGTCGAGGTAGTAGCTGGAGTCGGAGAGCGCGGTGACCTTGAGGCGGTCAGCGACGCGCCATTCGACGAAGTAGCCGCGCTTGAACCGGCGGAGGAGATCCTCCTCAGGGTTGTCCGCCAGCCAGTTGCCTTGTTCGCCGCGGCGCCAGCGCCGTTGGATCTCCCACCGGGTGAGATCGGCATAGACGCGCAGCCCGCCCTCGGCGATCAGGCTGGCGCCGAACCCCACCACGAGGACGCGCCCCGCCGTGCTCGCCACCCGCTCCCGCACCCGGGCCAGCCGATCAGGATCGACCAGGTCGGTGATGGTGCCGAAGAACATCCGCCCCAGCACGCGGTCGTCGGTCAGCCATGGCTGCAGGAACCGGGTCAGCTCGGGACCATCGGGGAAGATCTCCGCACTGCGGATCACCTCATCCACGCCGAGGCGCGGTGAGATCTCGTCGATGAGTCGGCGGTCGTCGGTTCCCGGGTAGGACTCGATGACGACCAGATCCGCCTCGTGGGCGGCGAGTCGACCGGCCACCGCATCCCAACCGGTGGTGACGTCGCCGGCCACCCCAGTACGGGTGACAGGCCGGGCCTCATAGGTGGGGCTCACGGGGCGACCTCCTGCAGCCGGTATCCGGCACCGTCGCGGTAGACCCGGACTCCGAAGGTGGCCGGGGTGATGGTGTCGTAGTCGTGCCCGGCGACCGTCGGCCAGACGGCGAAGACCGTGAGATCCTCACTCCCGGTGTTGACCAGGCGGTGGGCGGTGTTCCCGCTGATGTGGTGCACGCTGCCGGGGCTGACCGGTTCGGCCCACCAGGATTCGTCGGGCGCCCCCAACAGCAGTAGCCCTTCTCCGGTGACACCGACGTAGACCTCGTTCTGGTCGCGGTCAGCGTGGTAATGCCCTCGGGTCATGTTCAGTTCGCCGTGGAAGCCCAAGGGCGGCAGCGTGGTCATCCCTGCGTAGAGATTCCCCGTCTGTTCGACCGGACCCCGGCAGAAACTCTGGACGTGGTAGGCGTGCGTCTCGGGGTCGATGCCGGTGATGTCGGCGTAGATGTGGCCGACATCGGCCAGCGTCTTGGTCGTCGTCACCAGTGCGGACCCCAGGAGTTCGCCAGAGGCGAAAGCGAGGTGCAGGGCGGGGTCGTGGAGCATCGGGTTCCTTTCCGATCGTGGGTGGGCCGGTGGGCCGGTGGGGCCCGGGCGGCTGAGGTGTCGGGACACCGGCGGTGAGGGTGCGGGGGATTCGGTGGGGGAGTCGCCGATCCGCGAGCACGGGGCCGGCGGAAGTGCCGGCATGGCTGCGGATCGGCGGTTTGTTACGGGACGAAATCGTGCCAGCGGGGATCGGCGGCGCCGGGACGGGCGATGAAGTCCATCCGGTCCGGGTCGGTCTGCCACTGCCGGTAGATCGGCTCGGTGCCGATCGCGAACTCGGCATAAGCCCGCGGTGCCTTCTGCTCCAGGCGGGCAGACCGGTAGTGCGGGTTGGGAACCCAGCTGATGGCCTCGCCGTCCACTTTCGGATACCACGCCAGGCCGCGACGCTCCCGGATTCCGGTGTAGTCGAAGCCGTAATCGCGCACACACCAGGCCCCGAAGGTCATCCGCCGATGATGGCCGGCATTGACGGTGAGGTGGGCCCACCCCGGCGGCACCAGCACGATGTCACCGGGGCTGGCATGGACCGCGAAGCATCGTCCCGGGTCGTCGGCGACCCGCTCCTGCAGATACACCGCGCCGAGTCCCTCCCAGAACTCGTAGAGCTCGGGGGTGGAGGTGCCGCAGGAGGCGGAGATTGCATGCACATGCCCCTGGGAGCGCACCGGTTCGTCGCCGAGGGCGCCGGCGGCGTAGCGGACGATGCCGAAGAGCAGGTTCTGCCGAACCAGGGCAGGCTCGTCAGCAGCCTCGGCGACGTCCATGTAGATCGCGTATAGCTCTTCGGGGCCGGTGGCGGTGCGGCTGGCCAGCGATGCGCGGACCTCGGACAGGGTGCGGACCACCGGGGTCGGGTGGACCACGCCGGAAGAGAAGGTCACGGCCAGGCGGTCATCGGGAAGGGAGATGCCGATCCCGGCTTCGACGTCGAGTGCCATCCTGATCAGCCCAGCAGGGGCAGCACGTACATCGAGATCGCCACCACGATCACCGCCAGCACCAGCAGTGCGCCCATGACCTTGAGCGCCGACCAACGCCGTTTCGCCATCAACCACCAGCATCCGACGACCAGGAGCATGCCGAGTAGATTGGGGAAGATCCCTTCGAGGGTGGCGTCCACATCGATCGGTTCGTCGCCGCCGCTGGGGAAGCTGAAGCCGGTGGTGACCCGCACGTAGCTGGCGGCGACGCCTCCCACGACGAGGGCGCCGAGCAGATTGAACGAGCTGCGGACCCGCTGGGCGGAATCGCCGACCAGGAACTCGATCGAGCGCCCGCCGAGTTTGTACCCCTTCATGTAGCACCAGTAGGACAGCGCCGTCATGGTGGTGAGATAGACCACGATGTAGAACAGGGGCCCGGCTGGATTCCCGCCGGCGGCCAGTCCCATCGAGATCGAGAGCAGCAACGGGATGTACATGCCGGGGATCATCGCGTCGCCGATGCCAGCGAGCGGACCCATCAGGCCCACTTTGACGCCGTTGATCATCTCGTCGTCGACGGCCCCGCCGGAGGCTCGCTCCTCCTCGAGTCCCACGGCGATGCCGTTGATCAGGGATCCCATCTGTGGCTCGGTGTTGTAGAACGTCGAATGCCGTTGAAGTCCGGCGATGAGCTCCTTCTTGTTGTTCGGGTAGAGCTCTTTGAGGACGTGGGACATCGACTGGGCGAAGCCGAATGCCTCCAGCCACTCGAACGACATCGAGGACAGGTTGCCCACGAACCACGAGTACCAGCTCTTGCGCAGGGTTCGCTTGCTGACCTTGCGGATCTCTGTCGGTTCGGTGATCGGGTCTTGTACGTCGTTGGTCATGTCACAACTCCTCATCGACATCGCCGGTGACAGCGGCGGCCGTCGCTACGGCCGGGGTCAGGGTGGGGGCGGCGGTGAACCGGTAGTTCAGGTAGGCGAAGAAGGCGCCGATGAAGGCCAGGCCGATCATGTTGGCACCCAGGGCGGCGAGCAGGGTGAATCCGAAGAGGAAGTAGACGATCTCGATCGGTTTCTTGATCACCATCACCAGCAGGATGGCCACACCGACCGCCGGCAGGATGCCGCCCAGCAGAGTGAGTGTCTGCATGACGAAGGAGTCCACCGGGAAGGCGGTCAGGATCATCTGGGCCAGGTGTTGTCCGAAGTAGACGACCACCGCGGTGGGAACAAACCGGTAGAGGAACTGGATCGCCTGCGGGTAGATGTAGTGGTTCCGGAACAGGCCTTTCAGGTCGCCGTCGTTGATGGCGGCGATCGCCCGGTGGTTCCAGAACGAGTTGGTGACCATCATGAAGGTATGGAAGACGGTGCCCACCGCGCCGACGGCGGTGGCGATTGCCACGGCGGCCTCGACGGTTCCGCCGGCCTTGACGGTGGCGATGCCCAGACTGACCCCGATGTAGGCGGCGGCGTTCAGATCCTGGGGCATCTGGCCGCCGGGCGTCACCAGGGCGATGTAGACCACCTGCACGGCGATGCCGACAATGATGCCGGTCTGGACGTCACCGAGTACCAGGCCGATGAGCATGCCGGAGACCAGCGGCCGGGTGATGGTGTACCACCCGCCGGTGAGCCCGAACAGCCACGGGACCGAGAGTGAGCCGAGATAGGCGAGCAGGCCGATCAGGACGGCCTGCAGCACGCTGATCGTCATCATGCCTCCTGGAACTTGTTGCTGACGTCACTCCAGAGCACGCGCTTCGCGTCCGGGGTGAGCTGGAACTCGATGGGCCACCCCAGGGCGGCGATCTTCGCGAAGGCCGCCCCGTCGTCGGCGGTGAGGTCGGCGTTGATGTTGACCCGGGTGGTTCCAGGGCGGGCGCTCTGCGGGCCGACGTTGATCGTCGAGACGTCGGCGCTGAATCCTGGGTCGGAGAGGATCTCCAGCAGGGTCTGGGGTTCCTTGGTGATCAGGAAGTACTTCTTCCGGCTGGCGATGGCATCGTTCATCCGCTGGGCGAATTCCTGTCGGGAGAAGATGACGGTACGTTTGTCGCTGGCCGCTTTCAGCGTTGCCTTGAGCAGCGGATCGGTGGCGGCGCGGTCGTTGACGGCGATGATTCCGTCGCAGGGGCGTTCCTTGCTCCAGCGAACGATGATCTGACCGTGAATGATACGGTCGTCGATCCTGATGAAACTGATGGACATCGGTGTCCTTTCCTTAGAGGGCTTCGTCTTCGTCGTCATTGGGTGCGAGGGTCAGCTCGCGAGGTGCCGCGCGGGTGATCACCTCGCCGGTGGTGGGCTCCTTGCGGGCCAGGGCGAACTCGATGAGGAGCCCCAGATTCGCCCCGGTGATCACCCGGATCTGAGGGACGATGTCGAGTTCGCGGGCGACCTCGAGGACGGTGTTGCACGGTGATCCGCCCATGAGGTCGGCGAGGACGAGGACGCCGGTGGCTCCGGTGAGCGCTTCGGTGACCTCCGCTTTGAACATCGCGAGGTCGGTCAGGCCGATGGCCACGACTGCGGCGGTGGCCCGGTCCCCGACGATCATCCGGGCTGCGCTGAGGAGTCCTTGGGGGAACTCGGCGTGCCCGACCAACAGAATCTTCATTGACCCTCCCTGGGAACTAGTTGCTATATTATTATGATGTTATATCAAATCTGTCAAGGGGGTCCCGATGTCTGCATCACCGGTCCTGCTGTGGGACTTCGACGGCACGCTGGCCGATACCCATCCGCTGTGGCGTGGGGCGATCGCCGGCGTCATCGGCGACCGGGATGGTGCCATCGATGAGGTGACGATGCGCCGCGCCCTCGATTCCTCCTCGGCGGGGGTGGTCGCTCTGATCCGGGACGCGATCGGCGCGCCGCTTCCGGCTGGTGAGCTTCTGGAGGATCTGTGGGGTCGGGTTCACCGCCGGGTTGCGGTGCGGACGCCGTGGATCCCGGACGCACGCCGCCTGGTCGTGGAGGCGCACCAGGTCGGCGTGCGCTGCGGTCTGGTGTCGAACTCTCCGCGGATGCTGCTGGAGGCTGCCTTGGCCTCGCTGCCCGCCGGTCTTTTCGAGTGCGTCGTCGCTGCCGAGGACGTCACTGCGGCGAAGCCGGATCCGGCTGGCTACCTGCAGGCGCTGGCGGTGATGGGGGTGGCGGCGGAGCAGGCCCTTGCCCTGGAGGATTCCCGTACTGGAGCCACGGCGGCGATCGCCGCTGGGGTGCCGGTGCTGCACGTGGGGCCAACCCCCTTGGTTGACCTTCCGGTGGCTGCCGACATCGTGTCCTTCGCGGGTGTGACGGTATCGGATCTTCTCGACCTCCCCGGGGGCGAACTTCCTCCCGGTCGGTGACGGCGACACGGAAGATCACCAACGCGATGAAATAGGTGGCCCCCTTCAGGATCACGGCCGCAGGGGCTCCTCTTTTCTGACGTCGGGGGCGTTCGCTAAAGAATGTCGCTGCCGAAGGATAGCGTGTCGGTATGCACAGGTGGAGCGAGGGAGCTCAGGCGATGTGGGGCAAGACCGACCCGCAGCAAGAGACCTGGCTTCCTCTCGTTCAACATCTCATCGACGCCGCCGATATGGCCGAAATTCTGTGGCAGAAGTGGCTTCCCGCGAGCATCATGGCGCGACTTTCCGGTCTCTTCGGTGGTGCGGAGAGTGCGCAGGGAATCGTGGTGCTCCTCGCGGGCACCCATGATCTGGGAAAGTGTGCCCCGGCCTTCCAAGGAAAGGCCGATCGGGTTCCCGGATACGCGTTCCTGACGCGGCGGCTGCGCGAGGAGGGCTTCGACATCCCGCCGATGGGGGCCCATCCGACCCCGCACGGCATTCTCGGTCAGGTGGTAGCCGAGGAACTGCTTCGCCAGCAAGGCGTCACCGCTGTGGCGGCCATCGGCCTCAGTCAGATCATCGGGGCCCATCACGGGGCTCCGGTCAGCCGCTCAGCGGTGAAGCAGGTTCCGCCGCTCGACCTCGGTTCGGGCCCGTGGGAGGCGACGCGCGGTGAGATCTGGAACGCGATGGTTGAGCGCTCGGGCCTGGAGTCCTTGCCGGCGATCCTCCCCGAGGAAATACCCCCGTGGGCGCAGGTGCAGCTGAACGCCCTGATCGTGATGGCGGACTGGATGTCGAGCAATGTCGACCTCTTTCCCCACACCGTCTCCCGCGACCGCCTCCGTGCCGCGCTCCGGGCGCTGGAGCTGCCCGAGCGCTGGCGCCCTCCAGAAACCGGGATGCAGGCGGTCGAGTTGCTTCACCAACGGTTTCCCGATCTCGCAGGCCTCCCGCCGCAGCCGCTTCAGCGGGCGGTTGTCGAGGTGGCCCGTAGCCTGTCAGGGCCGGCACTGCTCATCCTCGAAGCGCCCATGGGCAGCGGCAAAACCGAGGCAGCGCTGCTCGCCGCTGAGATCATTGCAGCGCGCCAAGGTCGCGGCGGTGTCTTCGTGGCTCTTCCCACCATGGCCACGGCCAACCCCATGTTCAGCCGGGTCTCCGCCTGGCTGCAGCAGATCTCTGGGTCGGGCCGGACTGCGTTGAGTCTGGCCCACAGTAAGGCGGCACTCCAGGCCGATTTCCGTGAGTTGATGCGGAGCGGACGCTTCGTCGGCATCAGCGATGACAGGTGGGCGTCCGGCGGGCAGCGCACGAGCCGGGACGGCGCGGCCTCCGCGGAGGTCTTCGTGGCCGGATGGTTCCGGGGACGCCGTCGCGCGGCGTTGTCGACCCATGTGGTGGGGACGATCGACCAGGCCCTCTTCGGGGCACTTCGCGCCAAGCACGTCATGCTGAGGCAGCTCGCGCTGGTGAGCAAGGTGGTCATCCTGGACGAAGTGCATGCCGCCGACGACTTCATGAGTGTTTTCCTCACCGATGTGCTCGCATGGTTGGGGCATCATCAGGTGCCGGTGGTGCTGCTGTCGGCCACCCTTCCGCCAGCGCAACGTGCCGAGCTGGCCACCGCCTACGCCTCGGGCATGGCTGGCCGTCCCACGCGAAGCGAGATCGCGGTCTCTGATGGATATCCGCGCGTCACCGCAGTGACGACGAAGGCCGTGGACTGGCCGGTCGACCAGCCTGACGGGCCGACATCCCGCGTCACGATCACCGCGCTCGACGACGATGTGGACGGTGTGGTCTCGGTGGTGCGGACCAGCCTTGCCGGCGGCGGCTGTGCGGGGGTGATCTGCTCCACGGTGGCCCGGGCTCAGGAGCGCTACCGGGCCCTTGCCGAGGCCGATGTGGGTGAGGTGGTGCTCGTCCACTCCAAGTTCGTCGCACCGCATCGGGCCGACCGTGAGGCAGATCTGGTCGCTCGCCTGGGCCCTCGCGGCCGTCGCCCTTCTCGGCTTGTGGTGGTGGGAACTCAGGTGTTGGAGCAGTCTCTCGACATCGATTTCGATGTGATGGTCAGCGATGTCGCTCCGATGGACCTGCTGATGCAACGGCTGGGACGGCTGCATCGCCACGGTGGGCGGGTCCGCCCCGATCCCGTCGCCGTACCGCGCTGTCACCTCACCGGGTTCAGCAGTGGAGCGCTTCCCCCCGCTGTCGATCGTGGCGTGACCGCGGTCTACGGCCGCTGGCCGGTGTGGTCCTGCCTGGCAGCCCTTGGGTCCCTGCCGGCGATCGTCGATCTGCCGCACGACGTTCCCGCTCTGGTGGCGACCGCCTACGACGAGGACCGGGTCGCCCCCGAGGGGTGGGAGACGGAATGGGGCGCTGCCCTGGAACGCCATCAGGAGCGGCGCGCTGGTCGGCGCCGGGAGGCGGCGAACTTCGCGCTACCGCTCCCGGCGGAGACGCTGGATCTTGCTGACTGGGCCGACCACCTCAGCGGCGACCCGGAGGCCTCGGCGCAGGCGGCCCGGGCCCGGGTTCGTGACACCGACGAGTCGTTGGAGGTCATCGTGATCACCGTCGATGAGGAGGGTAATCCGCGGTTGCTGGACGAGGTGGGCCCGTCGTCGGGCGCGCTGGTTCCCCGGCCGCTGGGGGCGGGGGACCTGGCCTTGGCGCGCGCCGTGGCGACCAGCACGGTCACCCTGCCGCGGGCACTGACTCATCCCGGGATCATCGAGGACACCATCGCCGCGCTCGAGGCGAGCCCCCTCGATCTGAGCAGTTGGCAGGAATCCCCTTGGCTGCAGGGGCAGCTGTTCCTTGTGCTCGACGCAGACGGTCGGGCCACGGTGGGTGAGGCCACCGTGGCCTACGACCGCGAGTTCGGCCTCCGGGAGGTGAGGCCGACCGATCCCCGCTGACGCGGGGCGCATGGGCAACCAGAAGAACGCGCACAGACGACTTCCGGCTCATCCCGGACCTTGCCAGGCCTCGACAAGGTAGCACCGTCGACCGTGTTCGCCGAGGCGGCGACACCGACGGGTGACTCTCCATGTGAGATCCACTGTGCTCAAACTACTTCCTTGTAAAGTTGCTCAACGTGTGGAAGGCTGATGATACGAGCGCAACGAGAGGCTTCGGTGATGAGCGATACGAACCTGCTGACCATGTCGTGGGGCAGCGTGGTTGCTGCCGATGGCGTGGCGACCGAGATGGGCCTGTGCGACCTGTTCGCGCGGGCACCGGATCTTCGTCGGCTGAACGGCGATCTCCCCACCCAGGACGCCGCGGTGCTGCGGTTTCTGCTGGCCATCGTGCTCCTCGCGGTTGCCGACGAGCAGCGTGACGTTCGGCAGGCGGTCGCCGATTGGACGGCCTGGTGGAATGACTGGTCCCGGCTGAACGGGCTGGTGCAGAGCTATCTCCACGAGCACGCCGACGAGTTCGAGCTCTTCGATCCCGATCACCCCTTTCTGCAGGCGGCGGGGCTGGAACCGCAGGGTCAGCTTGCGCCCGGCGTCGGTCGCCTCGTCCCCGACCTGGGGCACTGGTTCAGCACGCGACAAGGACCCGACGCTGACGTCCTCGCGCCTGCTGAGGCGGCCCGATGGTTGCTGCATGCGCAAGCATTCGATGCCGCGGGTATCAAGACGGGCATCGACGGCGACCCCACTGCCAAGAACGGGAAGGCATTTCCCACCGGGTTCCCGGCCTGGGCGGGGAACCTGGGGGTGGTGATCGTCGTCGGGCAGACCCTCGCCGAAACGTTGCTGCTGAATCTCCCGCTCCGCGATCACCCGAACGAGACCAGGGCGGGATGGGCCCGGCACCAGCCGCTGTTTCGTCGAGACTCGCAGACACCGGCGGGCCCTGGCGAACTCATGGTGTGGCCGAACCGTCGCATCCTGATGCGCCGCGATGGTGACGGTCAGATCCGCCGGGTGCAGATTTCCTACGGCGACACGCTGACGCCTCAGAACATGAGGCAGCTTGAACCCATGTCGGCCTGGCGTCTCAGCAAGGCGCAGTCGGCGAAGGCCAAGAAGCCGATCATGATGCCGGTGACGCACGACGTGGCCCGGCAGGTGTGGCGTGGGCTCAACGCCCTGCTTGCCGACCGGGACGGGCGACCCGCGACCCTGAACTGGCTCGACCTGCTGCGCCAGCGGGGGCATCTGGATCCGGCCCTGCCCATCACGCTGAGCGCGGTCGGTATCGAATATGGCCCGCAGAACGGTGTCATCGCCAGCATGATCGATGATTCCCTCTCGGCCGAGCTGATTGCCCTCACCGATCCCGGCCTGACGGAGTTGGCCGCCCGATGTGCGGAGAATGCCCGGCCGGTCGTGGGGGCGCTCACCCACTTCGGCCATCTGCTCGCTGAGGCGTCCGGGACGGACAGCGACCAGGCCCGCGATCGCGCCGCTACCCGCGGCTATGCGGCCTTGGACCCAGTGTTCCGGTCGTGGCTCGGCGCGTTGCACGATCCAACGCAGCTCGGAGCCTACGAGGTGGCCTGGCAGCAGGGGACGCGTGGCGTCGCGCTGGCCGAGGGAAGACGGATGTTCGACGCCGCCGGTCAGGCCGCTGCTCGTGGCCGAAAGGTCGATGGGAAGCTTGTCAGTTCAAGCTCGGCCTGGTCCTGGTTCGAGCACAAGATCACCACGCTCACCCCGCTGGCCAGCCAGCAGACCGATGTCCCGCCCCCCGACACGTCAAGCACGGAGGAAAACTCATGACGACAACGACCTCGCAGGCTTCCCATGGTCTGAGTCAGCTGATCAGATCTCATGTCTCCGGTCAGGTGTCCGCCCTGCAGCGGGAATATCTGCGCAATCAGGGCGGGTCGGGTGCCGCAGCGGTTGCGGCGTTGGCGAAACTGCGGCGGGTCGACCCGCTCGATCCCGGAGGCGAACCGCAGGCCTACGCGCTCATCTTCGAGTCCCTCCCTGGTGATCTCCTGGGCCGGGGCGACGAGCCGAGCGGCGGTGAACTGGCCGTCGGCAGTGCCCTTCACCTGTTCGCCCTGCATCAGCAGGGTCGCGCAGACCCGACCCATGATCCGCGGGCACGGTTCGGTGGGTCGATCCGGCGGCTCGCCTACCACCGCGGCAGCGGCGCCGACCTCGACGACAGCGTCGTCACCCGGTTCAATCATCTGTGTCGCGCATCGTCAGATGCCACGCGGATCGCCCAGCTGCGGTCGCTGATCATGCTCATGCGATCGGCTCACCTCGGCCTCGACTACGGCCAACTTGCCACCGATCTCTTCTGGCTCCACCGCAACCCCCACGACTCCCGGGTCTATCTGCGGTGGGCGCGTGACTTCCACCGGCCAACGAAGGAGGACAACGCCCCGACTGACAAACCGTCAGCCGGCGCCTGAAGCACTCAAAGCAGCCTTCGTCACCAACCAGTCTTTCCCTTAGGAGTAGTTATGACCATGTTCGTCGAGATCCACGCCATTCAGAGCCTGCCGCCGAGCAACATCAATCGTGATGAAACCGGCGCGCCCAAGTCGGCCTACTACGGTGGATGCAATCGGCAGCGCGTGAGCAGTCAGGCCTGGAAGCGGGCCGCACGGGAGTCGTTTGCCGACGTCATCGTCGACGCGCAGCGAGCCACCCGTACCAAGCGGATTGTCACCCTCCTCACCGACCGGACCATGGCCCTCGGTGCCCAGGTGGAACGCGCTGATGCTGTCGCGCGGGCGACGAAGGTTCTGCAGCTGGCCGGCATCAAGGTCAAGGCTCCGCGAGCCAAGAAGGGCGAGACCCCCGATCCGGAAGCCTACGAATCTGAAGCCTTGGTTTTCGTCAGCAACCAGCAGTTGGATGCTCTGGCTGAGCTGGCCGCAGGGTCCGAGGACGTGGAAAAGAAGGCAGCCAAGCAGGCTGCCGACACCAAGAACGGCGTCTCGGTCGCTCTGTTCGGCCGGATGGTGGCCTCTGCTCCCGATCTGAACGTTGACGCCGCCGTTCAGGTGGCGCACGCCATCAGTACCCACAAGGTTGATATGCAGGGCGACTTCTACACCGCGGTTGACGATCGCAAACCCCGCGATGAGGATGCCGGTGCCGGCATGATGGGGACGATCGAGTTCTCCTCGGCCACCTTGTACCGGTATGCGGCGATCAGTCTCGATCAGCTTCGTGAGAACTTGGGAGACGCTGCCCTCACCGTCGAGGCGGTGGCGGCCTTCACCCAGTCATTTCTCACCTCGGTGCCGAGTGGGAAGAAGAACTCCATGGCCGCCGACACGCTACCTTCGGCGGTCCTGATCATGATCCGGGACACGCGTCCGGTGAGCCTGGTGGGGGCGTTCGAGCGCCCGGTTCCGGCCAGCGGTCGAGGCTTCGTCGCCCCATCGGTCGAGGCGATGGTCGGGCGGGTGAAGGGTCTGCAGGAGAGCTTCGGTCTCGCCCCGCTGAGGACCTGGGGGGTGGGTGAACCTGACCTCATCGAGACCTTGGGCACGATCGCAGAGGTGAAGCCGCTACCGGCGGTCCTGGAGGAGGTCCGCGCCGCAGTTGGTGGCGCATCATGACCGTCGTGCTGCTGCGGCTTGCGGGGCCGCTGCAATCGTGGGGCCAGGGGTCCCGGTTCCGGAGACGAGACTCAGCGCGCTACCCGACCAAGAGTGGGGTCCTGGGCCTGGTGGCGGCTGCGCAGGGTCTTCGCCGCACGGACCCCATCGAGCATCTGTTGGCGCTGCGGTTCGGCGTCAGGGTGGACCAACCAGGTCAGTTTCTCACCGATTTCCACACCGCGCACACCTCGGGGCCCAGGAAACCTCCGGTGGTGTCGTATCGCGACTACCTCGCCGATGCGGTCTTTGTTGCTGGGTTGGAGGGCGATCTATCGCTGATCGAGGGTATCGCCGAGACCCTCGAGCGCCCGCGCCATCCGCTCTATCTGGGCCGGCGGGCGTGCCCGATCGAGGGCCAGCTGATCCTGGGCCTGGTGGAAGAACCGCTAGCCACCGCCTTGGTGAATGCTGACTGGCAGGCGGGTCCGTCAGCCCGGCATCGAGCGGCGACGACGGTGCCGCTCGATGTCTACATTGATGGCGACGATACCGGTCGGACGAGTGCAGTGCGGGACGTTCCCCTCAGTTTCAGTCCCGCAGGCCGCGATTACGGCTGGCGCAACGTCGTCCACCATCAGGTGACCGTCGCCAACCCTGATGGCCGCCGGGACGAGGGCGGGTTCATGGACTGGTTCTCCGGAATGGGGGCCTGATGTACCTCACCCAGTTTGAGATCAACACGAAACGCCGCCAGAGCCGCGCTCTGCTGGCCTCTGCTCACCGCCTTCATGCCGCCGTGCTCGCTTCCTTTCCGGGCGAGGCCGATACCGGGCGGGTGCTGTGGCGCCTCGATCAGGGTGACCATGGTCGTCGAGAGCTATGGATCAGCAGCGTCACGCCCCCCGATCTGTCGGCTCTGGTCGAGGGCTGCGGCTGGCCCGCCTCGGCCACGTGGCGGACGGCGGACACCAGCGGACTGTTGGGGCGATTGGCAGCGGGCCAGCGTTGGCGCTTTCGGCTGACGGCCAACCCGGTGGTCAGCAAGGCCGCCAGCGGCGGACGGGGCCGGGTGGTGCCGCTGACGTTGTCCGGTTGCCTGCCGTGGCTGGAGTTCCGGGCACCGAAGGCTGGGTTCACCGTGGCCGATGGGGACGTCCTCGTCTCCCGATTGGAGACGCTGCGGTTCCAGCGGGGGAACCAACGGGTGGTTCTCCGTCAGGCTCAGTTCGACGGCTCCCTGACCGTGACCGACCCCGTCGCCTTGCGGGGGGCGATGCATCAGGGGATCGGTAGGGCTCGTGGGTATGGCTGCGGGCTGATGACCCTCGCGCCGGTGTCATGAAGCCTGTTCCCGGACCGAAGCCGAGCGAACTGCGCGAGTTGACGCGCATCCAGGACCGGCTGTCCTTCGTCTACCTGGAGCGTTGTCGCGTCCACCGCTCTGACAACGCGATCACCGCGACCGATGAGCGAGGGGTTCTTCATTTCCCCTCGGCTGCGGTTTCGGCTTTGATGCTCGGCCCGGGTACCGACATCACTCATCAGGCAATGATGGTGCTGGCCGACAGCGGATCAACGGTGGTCTGGGTGGGCGAGCAGGGGGTTCGCTACTACGCGCATGGACGCTCCCTTGCCCGCTCGTCGAGGCTTTTGCAGGCCCAGGTGGACGCGGTCTCGAATCAGCAGAAGCGGCTCGCCGTCGCCCGGAAGATGTACGAGATGCGGTTCCCCGATGATTCGATCGAGGGTGCGACGATGCAGCAGTTGCGTGGACGGGAAGGTGCTCGGGTCAAGCGCCGCTATCGTGAATCTGCAGCAGAGTTCGGCATCGAGTGGTCCGGTCGCAACTACCGGTTTGATGACTTCGAGGCATCCAACGAGGTGAATCAGGCGCTGACCGCCGCCACGTCGTGTCTCTATGGTGTCGCTCACGCGGTGACGGTCGCTCTGGGGTGCTCGCCGGCCTTGGGGTTCATTCATACCGGCCACGACCGCTCGTTCATCTTCGACATCGCCGATCTGTACAAGATGGAGGTGGCTGTTCCGGTCGCCTTCGAGGTCGCGAGTCGCGGAGAGCCTGACATTTCCTCCGCTACCCGCTTGGCCATGCGCGACCGTTTCGCAGAGATGCGCATCATGGCCACCGTCGTGCGTGACATCGGGCGGCTGTTGTCGACCGACCCCGACGAGGAAAAGGGGTGGGATGTCCTGGAGCTCTGGGATGGTGGCCACCGCACGGTGTCCGCGGGACGGCAGTGGGCTGACGCACCCGAGGACGTTCCGTGGTAGTGCTGGTCGTGACGGCGGTGCCAGCAGGCCTGAGGGGCTTCGTGACCCGTTGGCTGCTGGAGATCGCCCCCGGTGTCTTCGTGGGTCGGGTGTCCAAGCGTGTCCGCGAAGCTCTGTGGCTCCGGATACTGGAGCTCTGCAAGGACGGCCGCGCCATCTTGGTCTTCCAGTCGGACAACGAGCAGAAGCTGGACTTTCTGGTCCATCGGCACGACTGGGAGGTTGCCCAGGTCGACGGGTTGAGCCTCATCCGGCGACCCTTGGCCCCAACAGAGACCAACCCGATGCGA
>JBKEBV010000199.1:0-1632 GCA_047973315.1 Propioniciclava sp. | reverse complement strand
CACGACGAGGAGTTCGCCCGGGCCAGTGGACTTCCGACCCGGCTGCTCGCCATGACGCTCGCCGCCCTGGTCGCCCTCACCGTCACGGTGTCGATGCGCGTGGTCGGCCTGCTGCTGGTCTCGGCGCTGATGATCGTCCCGGTCGCCACCGCCCAGGTGATCGCCCGGTCTTTCACCCAGACGATGGCCTGGGCCAGTGGTATCGGAGTCGCGGTCAGCGTGACCGGCCTGATGGCGACCTACTGGTACGACCTCCCCCCGGGCGCGACCATCGTCGTTCTGGCCATGGGGCTCTACGCGCTGGCATCGGTGAGCGCGGGCCGCCGGAGACCGACCCGGACCAGGGACGCCCCATCCGGGGCCCCGACCGGCCAGGTTCTCCGCTGACTACAGTGGCGGGCAACACCGCTGAACCCGTCGGGGAGGCCCCGCGTGAACGTCACCGATCTTCTGGGGGTCCTCGATATTCCCCCGCAGGTCCCGCTGCAGATGACGGCCGCCCGGATCACCGTCTGCTACACCACCGCCGCCGTCGACGAGGGGGTTCCCGCCGAGACGGCCGAGCAGCTCGCCGACACACTCCAGGATCTGCAGACCCTGCTGCGGGCGGGCTTCCTCAGCACCGGCGAGGCGAGCATCAGCATTGATCAGTCGAGGGCTGACCGACTGGTCGTCGTGCTCGCCGGCGCCGGACTGCACCGCGATCTGATCGTCGCCCTGCTCCGCCTGATCCACCGCCAGCACCAGACCCCCTCGGGCGCCTTCGCCGAACTGGTGCGCGTCCTCGGGGACGAGGAGGAGGCACGTGCGGTGTTCGGCGGCATGACCTTCACCGAGGTGATCGACCGGGTACAGGTACGGGCCGAGGGAACTGAGGACGGTGCCTTCGATCCGCTCACCCCCAGCGCACCGACCCGGCCGGGACTACCGGCGGCAGGCATCCTCGAGGCCATCGAACTCGTCACTCCCGGGTGTCCGGCACCCGAGGAGCACCTCGAGGACGCCTGGCTGATGCTCTCAACTCTGGAGGCCTTCGTCCCCGCGGGTGCCGATCTGGCCCACGAACCGGGCGAGGAGAGTTTCTTCAGCCGGGGTCCGGATCTGGTGATCCACGAGCTCAGCGTCGAACCCAGCTGGCTGTCCGCCTTCCTCGACGTGCTCGGCCTCCCGCCATCCGTTCAGGTCACGGCCCCGGGGCCCGGGTACTGACCGCCCGGTCACAAACCTGGTTCCAGATCTGCGGACCGCCGGAGAACTTGCGCCTTTTGTCGAGGACGCGCGCGATGTCTGGAACCAGATTTGTGACATGTTCCCCGCGGATGACGATCCCGGCGCCCGGCCAACTAAAGTTGGCGCCACGGGGCAGCGCCGATGTCGCCTCCTGGCCCGCAGCTCCGCACCATCTCCGTGCGCGTGAAGGCTCAGTTCACGCGATGACCTGGGAGGGACACCATGCCGCAGCACGTCGAAGCCGTCATCGCACGGACCAAAGGAGCTCCGGTGGAGCTGGTCACCATCACCGTTCCGGATCCGGGGCCGGGGGAGGCCGTCGTCCGGGTGCTCACCTGCGGGGTGTGCCACACCGACCTGCACTACCGCGACGGCGGCATCAACGACGACTTCCCGTTCCTC
>JBKEBV010000133.1:0-6629 GCA_047973315.1 Propioniciclava sp. | reverse complement strand
CCTCCAGGGCGACCGCGGCGGCCTCCATCGTCGGCCAGTCCGAATCGGATCCCATCACGATCCCGACCATCGGTGTCTGTTCGGTCATCGGGTCACTCCTGTTCTGTGCGGTGGCGGTGGTTATGATCCTCGCCTCGTCGGCGCTCAGCTCCGGGAACCCTCAAGATGGGCCGAGGCGGCCGAGGCCGCGGACTGCACCTGGTCCAGATCGGATCCGCACACGGTCACGTGCCCCACCTTGCGGCCGGGGCGGACCCCCTTGCCGTACAGGTGAACCTTGAGCCGCGGGTCGACCAGCACCGCGGCCAACGAGCCGAGGAGGTCGGGCTTGCTGCCGCCCAGAATATTGCTCATCACCGTGACCGGAGCCCGGAGTTCGGGCGAGCCCAGCGGCAGGTCGGCCACCGCTCGGAGGTGGTTCTCGAACTGGGACGTCACCGCTCCCTCGATGGTCCAGTGCCCGGTGTTGTGGGGACGCATCGCGAGCTCATTGACCACGACCTCGCCGCTGGGTCGCTCCATCAGCTCGACGGCGAGGATGCCGACCACGTCGAGCTCAGTGGCGATCCGCTCGGCCATCGCCTGGACCGCCGCACCACGGTCGGCCGGGAAGCCGGGGGCCGGGGTGGTCGTCTCGCGGCAGATGCCGTTGCGCTGCACCGTCTCGGTGACCGGGTAGGTGACCATCTCCCCGCCCGGACGGCGCGCCACCAGGACGCTCAGCTCCCGGGCAAAGGGAATGTACTCCTCGGCGATGATCACGGTCTCGGCGTCGGCGTCGCGGGGTGCCTCGGTCGGCCCCTGGGGACCCGACAGCGCCCGGAAAGGCTCGGCGGCCGCGGCGGGGTCGTCGATGCGCCACACACCCTTTCCGTCGTAGCCGCCGCGGGAGACCTTGGCAATGACGGGCCAACCGTGGTCGGCGGCGAAGGCGGCCAGAGCCTCAGCGTCGGCGACGACCCGCCAGGCCGGGCAGGGGACGTGTGCCCGACTCAGCCGTCGGCGCATCACCGCCTTG
The DNA here is from genome assembly GCA_047973315.1 of Propioniciclava sp. Classification (GTDB taxonomy): domain Bacteria; phylum Actinomycetota; class Actinomycetes; order Propionibacteriales; family Propionibacteriaceae; genus Propioniciclava. Next base: position 5,611 of record JBKEBV010000133.1, on the reverse strand, counting down.
TCCGAGGCATGGATCAGTGCCTCAGGTCCCGGCCTCACGGCCACCCCGGTGGCAGCGATCGCGGCAAGAACGGCCGGCGGAACGTGCTCGTGATCGACCGTGACAGCATCGAGTCCGTCAGTGAAGTCGAGGACCGCAGCTCGGTCGGTGACATCGCCGACCTGTGCGCCGGGAGACACCTGGGCCGCTGAGACGTCGGGCCCTTCGGCCAGGACTGCCAGCCGGAGTCCCAGCGGCGTCGCGGCCTCCACCATCATCCGGGCGAGTTGGCCGCCGCCGAGGACACCGATGTTCATGTCTGCCACAGGTCGGGATTCTAGGGCGCGAGGCTCAGCGCCGGAAAATGAACCGACGCTGGACGATGAAGTTGATCACCGTGGCGAGCCCCTGGGCGATGACGAAACCGACGAACTGAGCCACGCTCACACCCCACCAGTCCCGCAGGATCGGGAAGATGGCGGTGAACGACCCCACCTGGAGGACGAAAGTGGTCAGGTAGAGGGCGACGACGGCGGCGAATCGCGCGCGGGAACCGTCGGAGGTGAAGGTCCACCGGCTGTTGATCAGATAGGCGGTCACCGTCCCGAAGACCCAGGAGACAGCCTTCGCCAGACCGTAGCCGAGGCCGAGCGCCATCCCGGCGACAAGGAGCCCGTAGTCGACGACCGCGGCGATGCCGCCGGTGGCGACGAAACGAACAAGCTGCGTGGTCAACCCGAGTCGAGGGCGGGTCACCGGTTCCGATTCAGCCACAGGTTCCATGTTCCCACACCGGTCACCGCCACCCGGTCGCCGACGGCCACGACCCACCCTGCGCGCCACCTGGGTGAGGCGACGAGGCGCCGTCGATGCCCTCGTTGAGCAACGCGATCAGGCGCTTCGCTGTGACGGTGTTCCAGATCCTGCCGATGTGGCGGCGAGAGCCGTCCAGCCGCGGGCTGTCGAGCTGGCGACCGCTGGTCGCTAGGATCTTCTCCATGCCTCTGGTCGTGTTTCTCCATGGTGCCGGCGAGACGCCGCAGACTTGGCAGGACCAGGTCGCCGCACTGCCGCCCGGAGCCAAAGCCGCGGCCCCATGGCTGCGCGGGACCAGACCGGGCGGGTCGGAGCCCTTCACCGTGCGGGGCGCGGCCGAGGACCTGTTCCCGCTGCTGAACCAGCACGGCGTCGAGCAGATGCAGCTGGTCGGGTCCTCTCTCGGGGCCGTGGTGGCCCTCGACGTCGCCACCCGGGAGCCGGCTACCGTCTCCCACCTGGTTCTCGCCGCCGGCATCGTGCACCCGCCGGCCGCTCTGATGCGGGTGCAGCGGGCGATCGTCTCCTTGATCCCCCGTGGGCGACTGGCCCGCACCGGCGTCGACAAGGCGGGCTTCCTGTCAGCACTGGACGCCGCCGCAGCCATCGACTACCGCGACGACCTCGCCAAGGTGACCGCACGCACGCTCGTCCTCGTCGGCTCCCGCGATCGGGCGAACCACCCCGCCGCCGATCAATTGGCTGGCGGCATTCCGGGGGCGCGGCTGGAGGTGGTCGAGCAGGCCGGTCATTCCATCCACGCCGAGGTGCCCGGGCGGTTCAATGAAATCGTGTTCGACTTCCTGACCGCCGACTGACCCGCGCCGACCCGGCTCACCGCCGTCGCAGGTGCACCACGTCGCCCGCCAGAAACGTCCGCAGTCCCGTGGTCGAGGCGACCACCAGACCGCCGCTGTCGTCGATGTCGACCGCCTGCCCGGTGACGGTCCCCTCGCCCAGGTGGACCTTGACCTCGCGTCCCAGCGTTGCGCACCGTTCCCGGTAGGCCGTCGCCACCGTGCCGCCGGCATCCCAGGTGCGGTAATGGGCGGCGAGCCGGTCGAGGATCGCGGCAACGATGTCCGTCGCCGACGCCTGGGAACCCTCGAGTTCGGTCGAGGTGGCGTTCGGCACCGGCAACTGCTCCGACCGCAGCGCCACATTGACCCCGAACCCGAGCACCGCGCACGGTTCCGGTTCCCGCGCCACCACCTCGCACAGAATCCCGCAGAGCTTCCGATCCGCCACCAGGACGTCGTTGGGCCATTTCAGGAGGGCGTCCAGGCCGGTGGCATCACCCAACCCCTCCACGACCGAAAGCCCCACCACGAGCGGCAACCAGCCCCAGGCGGCTGCTGGTCGGTGCGGCGCCACCAGGACCGAACAGGCCACCGCGGTGTCCGGCGGCGCCTCCCAGCGGCGCGACAACCGCCCCCGCCCGCTGCTCTGGTGAGCTGCCACGAGCACCGTTCCCGATCGGGCACCTTCCCGCGCCCGGGCCGTCAGGTCGGCATTGGTGGAACCGGTGGTCGCGATCACGTCGATATCGGCCCAGCCCGCGACCAACGCCGCACGCCGCAGGGCCGGAGGATCAAGAAAATCAGCGGGCACCCCGCGATCGTACGCCGGCTCCAGGCCGACCTCACCGGTAGGGTCACCAGCGCGGCGAGAGGCGGGGACAGGATGGACGCGAGGAGCGCGGGGCTCTTTGTCAAGCATGTCGGGGTCGGTCCCCTGGCCTGGGAACGCGCAGGCCTGGGCTGGCTCGACGCCGCACCGTCGGGTCCGCGGATCGTGCAGGTGCTGGACCACACGGAGACCTCGCTGACCCTGGAACGTCTGCGACCAACAGAACCGACCCGAGCCGACGCCGAGAGCTTCGGCCGGGCGTTGGCCGATCTGCACGCCAGCGGTGCGCCCGCCTTCGGCGCCGCACCGCCCGGCTGGCGCGGGGACGGCTGGGTCGGGAGGGCGACGCTCCCGCTGGCGAACCACGCCAGCTGGGGAGAGTTCTACGCGGTCGAACGGATCGGGCCCTATCTGGCAACGAACCGGGATGCCGGCCTGCTCGACCCGGCCGACATCAGCCTGCTGGAGCGGGTAGCCTCCCGCCTGGCCGACCAACAGTTCGACGACCACCGCCGGCCGGCGCGCCTTCACGGCGACCTCTGGTCGGGCAATGTGATCTGGACCACCGTCGGCGCTACCCTGATCGACCCCGCGGCGCACGGCGGACACGGGGAGACTGATCTGGCAATGCTCGCCCTGTTCGGACTCCCCCACCTGGCCATCGTCCAGGCGGCCTACGCTGAGGCCGTCGGCCTCGATGCCGAGTGGCGCGCGCGCATCGGGCTGCATCAGATCCATCCGCTCCTGGTCCACGTGACGCTCTTCGGGGCCGGCTATGTGCCTGCACTGAGAGCCGCTGCCCGGCCCTACGCGTGAGGCCGCTCCACGATCGAACTGAGAGGACCCATGACTGGACACCGGATGCCGTTCATCCTCGCCTCGGCCTCACCGGCCCGCCTGACCACGCTGCGGGCGGCCGGTATCGACCCGGTGGTCCGAGTCTCCGGCGTCGACGAATCGGCGGTCATCGCCCCCGATCCGGAGGCATTGGTGTGTGCCCTGGCCGCCCGGAAGGCCGACGCGGTCCTTCGCGAGGTGGGTACCGCACGGGATCTGGTGCTGGTCGGCTGCGATTCGGTCCTCGACGTGGAAGGCCGCGCTGCCGGCAAGCCCGGCAGTGACCCAGCGGTGCGGGAACTGTGGTCAGTGCTGCGCGGCCGGCAGGCAGATCTGGTGACCGGCCACCACGTGGTCGTGGTCCGCGACGGTGAGGTCTCCACCTGCACCCGAGCGGCCCGGACAACGGTGACCTTCGCCGCCGTCAGCGACGCCGAGATCGAGGCCTATATCGCCACTGGGGAGCCTCAACAGGTGGCAGGCGGCTTCACCATCGACGGCCGTGGCGGCGCCTTCATCTCCGAGGTCACCGGGGATCCCCACACCGTTGTCGGCATCAGTGTCCCGCTGCTGCGGACGGTGCTGGCTGATCTCGGGATCGCCTGGACCAGCCTGTGGTCGAACGGTGGCAACGGTGACGAGTAGGCTGGGACACTGCTATGTCTGACCTCGTCGCCACCCGATCCAGCCGCCTGCCACCGGCGATTCGCGCCATGCGCCCACGCCAGTGGGTGAAGAACGTCCTCGTCTTCACCGCGCCCATCGCGGCGGGACTGGTGTTCGACCCGTGGGTGCTCGCCCAGACGGCGCTCGCTTTCGTGGTCTTCTGCCTGATCAGCGCCTCGATCTACCTGATCAATGACACCCGCGATGTCGAGGCGGACCGTCTCCACCCCAAGAAGCGGCTGCGACCCATCGCCGCCGGCGAACTCGCCATCCCGACCGCCTTGGTTCTCGCCGCTCTCACCGGCGTCGCCAGCCTGGTGCTGGCCTGGCTCACCGCGCCGATGCTCGCGGTGACCATCGCGGTGTACTGGCTGGCCCAAGTCGCCTACTCGCTGCTCTGGAAGGACCAGCCCATCCTCGACCTGGCGATGGTCGCTCTGGGGTTCCTGCTGCGGGCCATCGCCGGCGGTGTGGCAGCCGACATCCCGCTGAGCCCCTGGTTCCTCCTGGTCGCCTCCTTCGGCTCACTGTTCATGGTCGCAGGCAAGCGCTACTCCGAACTGATCCAACTCGGTCCCGAATCAGGGACCCGCGCCTCGCTGGCCCGCTACACCCCGAGCTATCTCCGGTTCGTATGGGCGATGGCCTGTGGCGCGGTGGTGATGTCCTATGCGCTGTGGGCCGTGGAGCAGGCCGACGGCCCCGGCGGCTCAGCACTGCTCGGCCTGGAGGCCACCACGTGGAATGCGATCTCCATCGCACCCTTCACCCTCGCCCTGTTGCGGTACGCCTACATCATTGACGCTGGCCGCGCCGGGGAGCCGGAGGATGTCGTGCTCGGCGACCGGGTCCTGCAACTGCTGGGTGTGGTCTGGATCGTTCCGGTAGCCCTGGCACTGTTCGCCTGACCCGGGATCGGGCGCGCTCTGGCAGGTCGCTAGGCTTGGCCCGCCCGACAGTTCTGACCGACAGAGAGCAGCCGTGTCCGAATCAAACGACATCACCCCACGGGTCGATCGCCCCGACATCACCTTCGTCGTCCCCTGCTTCAACTCGGCCGAGTACATGGACCACTGCATCGACTCGATCCTCCGCGGCAAGGGGAACATTGAGATCGTCCTCGTCAACGATGGTTCGACCCGCGATGACACCGGCGCCAAGGCCGACGCCTGGGTGAAGCAGCACCCCGACGTCATCCGCGTCATCCACCAGGACAACAAAGGTCACGGCGGCGCGGTGATGGCCGGACTGCGGGCCGCCCGGGGCGTCTACTTCAAGGTGGTCGACTCCGATGACTGGCTCGATCCGGTCGCTCTCAATCTGCTGCTCAGCAAGCTGCGGCACTTCATCGCCTCGGGAAGCCCGGTCGATCTCGTCATCGCCAATTACGTCTACGAGCACACCAATACCGGCACCCAGAAGGTGATCCGCTACCGCGGGTTCCTGCCGCAGAACCGGGTCTTCACCTGGAACGAGATCGGCCCGTTCCGGCCGAGCCAGAACCTGCTGATGCATGCGATCACCTATCGCAGCCAGGTGCTCATCGACACCGGCTTCGACATGCCCGAACACACCTTCTACGTCGACAACCTGATCGCCTACACCCCACTGCCAGCCGTTCAGACGCTCTACTACCTCCCGGTGAACCTCTACCGGTATTTCATCGGGCGCGAGGACCAGTCGG
>JBKEBV010000129.1:0-2718 GCA_047973315.1 Propioniciclava sp. | reverse complement strand
GGGGCGCCGAGTGGCCTTCCTGCCGCGCCACGGCGAGCAGCACCAGTTCGCACCGCACCGGGTCAACTACCGGGCCAACCTGTGGGCGCTGCGCTCGGTGGGGGTGCGGCAGGTGCTCGCGCCGTGCGCGGTGGGGAGTTTGGTACCGGAGTTGACGCCCGGGGCGTTCGTCGTTCCCGACCAGGTGATCGATCGCACCTACCGCGCGGGCGCTACCGTCTGGGAGGCGGAAGGTCCGGTCGTCCACGTGCCCTTCGCCGACCCGTACTGCCCGCGCGGACGGCAGGCCTTGATCGCGGCGGCCGCCCCGGACACCCCGGTGGTTGCCGGTGGCGCCCTGGTGGTCATCAACGGTCCGCGGTTCTCCTCGCGTGCCGAGTCCCGGTGGCATGCGGCCTCGGGAGGGTCGGTGGTCGGCATGACCGGGATGCCCGAGGCATCGGTCGCCCGCGAGCTCGCCCTGTGCTTCGCGACGGTGTGCTGCGTCACCGATGCCGACGCCGGCGTCGAGGGTGAGGAAGGCGTCACCCATCAGGATGTTCTGGCGGTGTTCGCTGACAACATCGACCGCCTCCGCGGGCATCTGCGCCGGGCGATCGTTGCGCTGGGGGTCGACGACTGTTCCTGCCAGCATGTTCTGGACGGCATGACGCTGCCGTTCCCGCTGCCCTGAGGCCGGAGAGGAGTGGTCGCCTGATGCCAGCACCTGCCGAGGGGGAGACCCCGCCCGACGACGGGTCGCTTCCCCGTGCGGCGCGCGACAGCATCGGCACCGTGCCGTTCAGTGTGTACGTCCATGTGCCGTACTGCGCAACGCGGTGCGGCTACTGCGATTTCAACACCTACACCTCGGCCGAACTGGGGGCCGCCCCCGGGAACTCCCGGGAGACCTATCTCGACGCCGTGGTGCGGGAGGTCGAACTGGCTGCAGCCGTCCTGGGCCCGGCACGCCCGTCGGTGGCCACGGTGTTCTTCGGGGGTGGGACGCCCACGCTGCTGACGCCGGCAGAACTCGGACGGCTGCTGGCCACCGTGGGTGAGCAGCTGCCGCTCGCGCCCGGGGCGGAGATCACCACGGAGGCCAACCCCGAATCGGTGGACGAGGCAAGTCTGGCACGCCTGGCCGAGGCGGGGTTCACCCGGATCTCGTTCGGCATGCAGTCGGCGGTGGAGCCGGTACTGAAGCGCCTGGACCGCGCCCACACCCCGGGTCGGGTGCCGCAGGTGGTGCGCTGGGCCCGGGCGGCCGGCTTCGGTTCGGTGAGCCTCGACCTCATCTACGGCACCCCCGGCGAATCGCTGGACGACTGGCGCCGGTCGCTGGTGGCGGCCCTGGCGTGTGAGCCCGATCATGTCAGCGCCTACGCGCTCGCCCTCGAGCCCGGAACCCGGATGGCCGGTCAGATCCGGCGCGGACTGCTGCCCGGGATCGACGTCGACCACCAGGCCGGCGAGTACGAGCTCGCCGAGTCTGTTCTGGCTGACGCCGGGCTGGTCAACTATGAGATCAGCAACTGGGCCCGCCCCGGTGAGGAGTGCCGCCACAACCTGGCCTATTGGCGCGGTCACGACTGGTGGGGGTTCGGGCCGGGCGCGCACAGCCACGTGCGTGGGGTCCGGTGGTGGAACGCCCGGCACCCGGCAACCTACGCGGGACGGTTGGCCGACGGGCTCAGTCCTGCGGTCGGGCGGGAGGCCCTGACCGCCGACCAGCGCCGGATCGAGCGGGTTCTGTTGGAAATACGCATTGCCGATGGGCTCCCCGTCGAGGTGCTCAGCCCCACCGAGGCCGGTCGTGTCCCCGGCCTCGCCGAGCGTGGCCTGCTGGTACGAACCGGCGACCGGGTCCGGCTCACCGCAGCGGGGCGGTTGTTGGCCGACGGGATCGTCCGCGACCTGCTCGACTGAGCCCCTCCGGTGGCCCGGTGCCGACGAGGCACGCCCGGCGGGCTACCCAAGGGCCTCTTCACAAGAGAGGAGCGGGGGACCTGTCTGAAGCCTCCTGCCCGTCGGGGGTGAGCTGACGACGCCCCATCGGTGGGCTCAGGCCGGTGGGGCGGTGGACTCACGCACCTTCAAGGTCACCGGAAGAATGTAGGGCTGGTGGCTGCTGGTGGCGCCCTTCAGCAGGGCGAGGACGTTCCGGACTCCGGTGGCACCCATGGCCCGCAGCGGAGCGGCGATCGTCGTCAGGCCCGGATCGACGACCTGTGCGGTCGCAACATTGTCGAATCCGACGACGCTGATCTCACCGGGCACGCTGATCCCGAGCGCCTTGAACTCCTTCATCAGGCCGATGGCGAGGGCGTCGTTGTAGGCGAGGACGGCAGTGGCTCCACCGTCCGCGACCGCCGCTGCGGCCTGGATGCCCGCGCTGATGCTGGGCTCAGGGTGCGGATCGGTGCGGTGGACCTGGAGGCCGAGTTGGCGGGCAACCCGCCGCAGGGCCTGCCAGCGCACCCCGTCGGCATAGCTCGTCTCCGGGCCGCGCAGATAGAGCAACGAGCGGTGTCCCAGGCCTGCCAGGTGCTCTGCGGCGAGTTGCACTCCGCGGGCGTCGTCGATCAGGACGTGGGCCACATCGGGCATGCTGCGGTTCAGCAGGATGACCGGGCGCTGCTTGGCGATCATCCGGATCGAGGCATCCGGCATCCGGGAGCTCGCCAGCACGACGGCCTCCACCAGATCGAGGGAGCGTTCGATGATCTCGCGCTCGAC
>JBKEBV010000109.1:0-3311 GCA_047973315.1 Propioniciclava sp. | reverse complement strand
CACGACGACAATCAGATGTTCGGTTATGAGCCGCTTCGCCTCCTTGGTTCACCGGCGGCGTCCACGGCCTGGGTCCTGTTGCTCATCGCAGCGCAGCAGGGTGACATCACCTCGACGCTTCAGCGCTGGGAACACGTGGCGGTGTCGGTGGCGGCATGGACGATCGGCGGGTTGCTTGCTGCTGGTGTGCTGGGCCTGATTGCGAACCGGTACAGATTCGGTGAGCTCGTCGAGGTTGCTGTACTGGCCGGCGGCAGTCGCGGCATATCGCGTTGGAATCGGAGTATGCGCGACGATCTTTGCGATCACCCTCGCGGCCATCTCGCTGCCACTGTCGGTCATCAGTTGGATGAGTGCACTGGAGTCCGACCACAGTCGCAGAGCCCGCAACGAGATCGAGCGGGAACGCGCTGAACGTGCGCCACAGCCGACCGGCGCAGCAGTCGTCCCGATCCGCGCCGCGTAGCGACTCACGCCCTCCGGTACTGCGGCAATGCGGCGGCGGTGAACCCGGTGGCTTGCTGGCCGACGAGGAGGCGGGTTTCGCAGGAGGGCTGGATGGCGGACTGTTCGATCGCCGCGACTGCGGCGTCGAGTTCTCCACGGTGGGGGCGGAGACGGCGATGAGGCCGGTGTAGCGGAGGACGCCGTGGCCGGCGGTGAGCCGGCGCAGCGCAGAGCAGTCTGCTCCGAGACCTTCGCGCGAGCCGCGAGGTCCTTGGCGCTGCGGCGTCCGGGCGGTTTGGAAGATCAGCATCGAAGGACTTGGATGGCATCATGACAGACCCCCTCAGCACTGCAGGCCATGTTCTGATCGTCGGCGGGCACGGCAAGATCGCGCTCCTGCTCGCACCCATGTTGGTGGCCCGTGGGGTCACGGTGACCTCGGTGATCCGTGACCCGGTTCATGTCACCGAGGTGGAGGCGGCCGGTGCCCGGGCCGTTGTCGCCGATGTCGAGGCCATGAGCGTGGCCGACCTCGCGGCGATGATGGGCACGGTGTTTGACCACACCGACGTCGCGGGACCTGACGCGGTGGTCTGGTCGGCCGGAGCGGGCGGCGGAAACCCTGCACGGACCTATGCCGTCGACCGGGACGCCGCCATCCGCACGATGGATGCCGCCGACGCCGCTGATGTTCGCCGCTTCGTGATGGTCTCCTACTACGGCTCCAGCACCGATCACACCATCGCGCCCGAGGACAGCTTCTACGCCTACGCCGAGGCGAAGGCTGCTGCCGATGAGCACCTGCGGGCCTCCGGGCTAAACTGGACCATTCTTGGTCCGAGTCGTCTCACCCTGGAGGCGCCGACGGGGCTGATCGAAGTCGGACAGGGACCGACCACGGTGAGCCGAGCTGATGTCGCCGCGGTCGTGGTCGCGACGCTGGCCGACCCACAGACGACAAGGCGCACGATCCGGTTCAACCAGGGCTCCCGGCCCATCGCGGAGGTTCTGGTACCGCCCTCCTGACATTGCGGGTGCATCAGCCGCGGTTCCGCGTCGACTGCTCGGGTGGTGAGGCGCGCCTCCTCCGGGTCGCCATCAGCGACCGAAGAGGCTGTCGCCGGCCATCCTGACCGCCCAGATCGTGATGGTGGCGATCATGACCATGACGCCGGTCCACATCGCCCACCAGGGCGGTTCCATCACCGTGGTGGGCGTCACCATCAGCCTTCACATCGCTGGCATGTACGGTCTGGCGCCGTTGGTCGGCCTGTTGGTGGACCGGTGGGGCGGGCGTCCCACCATCGGTGTCTTCCCTGTCTCGCTGGCGATCGCAGCGACGCGGTCCACCCACCTCGGCTGGATCATGGTGTCGCTGGTACTGCTCGGGGTGGGATGGTCCTTGGTCAACGTGTCCGGGTCGGCGATGTTCAGCGCGGCGGTCTCCGACGAGTCCCGGGCGTCCGCCCAAGGCGGCGTGGACGCGTTGTCGAACCTGTGGTGCCACGGCGGCCTTCGCCGCGGGACCGTTGCTGGCGCTGACCAACTTCGCGGCGCTGGCCCTGTCCGCGGTCGTGGTTCTGCTGCCACTTGCGGTGCGCACCGTGGTGCGCCCGGTCCGGCGGACCTGACCAGCACCTCCGCAGATCACCGCGGGGGCGAGTGCCGGCGGCCGAGGCGCTGGCAACGACACCGGACCTGGCCCACTCCCCGGCCCGGGCGGGTTCAGGTGGGGGAGAGCTCCCGCGGATCACTCCCCCAGGTGAGTCCCGCACCGGGAATCGCGTCGAGGAGACGTCGGGTGTAGGCCTGCTGCGGCGCGGCGAAGATCTGGTCGGTGGTTCCGGACTCGACGATTCTGCCCGACTCCATGACGGCGACCTCATCGGCGACCACCCGTACCACAGCGAGGTCGTGGGTGATGAACAGGTAGGTCAGGTCCAGGTCGTCCTGAAGATCGGCCAGCAACTGCAGCACCTGCGCCTGGACGAGCACGTCGAGCGCTGAGACGGCTTCGTCGAGAATGACGACCTCCGGCTTGAGGGCGAGCGCCCGGGCGATGGCGACGCGCTGGCGCTGGCCCCCGGACAACTCGTTCGGGTACCGGTGCGCGATGCTCGTGGGCAGGGCGACCTGATCCAGCAGCTCCCGGACACGAGCCTGCCGGGAGGGCCGGTCGCCGACCTGGTGAACCCGGAGGGGTTCTGCGATGATCGCCCCGATGGAGCGCTGAGGATCGAGGCTGGAGTACGGGTCCTGGAAGACCGGCTGCATCCGCCGGCGCAGGTCGAACAGTCCGCGCCGGCCCAGGCCGGTCAGCGGCGCTCCGACGACGGTGATCTCGCCGGCGGTCGGCTTCTCGAGCCCGAGCAGGAGCTTCGCGGTGGTCGACTTGCCCGACCCGGACTCGCCGACGAGGGCGAGGGTGGAGCCCTTCCGCACCGCGAACGAGACATCATCGACCGCGCGCAGCGGTTCGGAGGTGAAGGAACCCTTACGAATCGCGTAGATCTTGGTGAGGTTCCGGACGTCGATCACCACCGGTGCGCTCTGCCGGGCGGCGGCAGCCGCCGATGGCTCGGTCACGGTGGTGGTCGAGCGGATCCGCTGGGAGGCGAGCGACGGCGCCGCGGTGATCAACTTCTGGGTGTAGGGATGTCTCGGGTTCTGCAGAATCGCCAGGCTGGGGCCGGCCTCGACGATCTTTCCCTGATGCATCACGATGAGCTTCGAGGCACGCTCGGCGGCCAGCCCGAGGTCGTGGGTGATGAGCAGCAGCGCCGTCTGGTTCTCCCGGGTGAGGGAGGCGATGTGGTCGAGGATCACCTTCTGCACGGTCACATCCAGCGCAGAGGTGGGCTCAT
>JBKEBV010000181.1:0-25001 GCA_047973315.1 Propioniciclava sp. | reverse complement strand
GCCGAGCACGGTGCCGCGAACCCGGGTCTGGTGGCCAATGCGGCCGCGTTCCGCGACGGTGAAGGCTGGCTCGACGACATCTGCGCCTATCTGGTGCGGAACAGCGAGGACCTGGCTGCCTTCGTCGCCGAGCGGTTGCCCCTGGTCCGGATGCCGATGCCCGAGGCGACCTACATCGCCTGGCTCGATGTCTCGGCCTACGACCTGCAGCCGAGCCCCGCGGCCTACCTGGAGGAGAAGGCAGGGGTCGTGCTGACCGAGGGAACTGCCTGCGGCGCGATCGGCGAGGGGCATGTCCGGTTCATCTTCGCCATGCCGCACCCGGTGATGATGGAGGCCTTGGAGAAGATCGCCACGGCGCTCGAGGCGGCCCCGCTCGCCGACCAGCGCACCGCCAGTTGAGCCGGCCGGGGTGCATCCTCGAGGACTCGGCTGCGCGGTTCGCTCACGCTCCCTCGGGGAGCCGGGCGGCCAGCAGCCGGGCCCCGACCAGGGTGGCCTCGGCTCCCAGCCCGGCGGGGACGATCTGGATCCTCCCGACGATGTAGGGAGCCCCCACCCGCTCCAGTTCCCGTGCTGCCGGCTCCAGCAGCAGATCCCCCGCGGCCGCGACCCCTCCGGCCACGGCCACCAGCGAGGGCCACACCAGCGCGCTCCAACTCGCCACGGCCCGGCCCAGAGCCGCACCCGCGCGCTGATACGCCTCGTGCGCGAACCGGTTCCCGGAGCGGGCGGCGACGGCCAGGGCAGCGGCGTCGCCCAGTCCGATCCGACCCGCCGCCCGGGCCAGCGCCCATCCCGAGCACACCGACTCCAGACAGCCCCGGCCGCCGCAGGGGCAACGTGGCCCGTCAGGCTCGACATTGACATGCCCGGCGTCCCCCAGGCAGCCAAATGCCGTGTCGAGCACCTCGCCGTCGACCACGGCTGCCGCGTTGACACCGGTCCCCACGGCGACGCACAGGAGACGATCCACGCCGCGGCCCGCCCCCTGCTGTGACTCACCCCAGGCCGCCGCAGCCAGGTCAGGCACCACCTGCGGGTGCGCTCGGCCCAACCGCACCGCTACCTCCGCGGCCAGATCCACCCCGGTGAGAGCCGGCACGGCGGGAGCCTCCAACAGCCGGCCCCCAGGTCCCACGAACGTGGGAACAGCGATCGTCATCCGCGCCGACGGGTCGGCCGCGACCTCGACCAGGACGGCCTCGATGGCAGCGAGCACCTCCTCCAGTGTGGACGCACGCCCGACAGGTCGGCGGGCGACCAGCGACCGGTCCCCGGACTGCGCCCGGATCGAGTTGCCGCCGATGTCGACCCCGACCACTTCACCCATGGTCCCTCCTCCACAAGGTGGCCTGGAACTGGTACCGGTCACCGCGGTAGATCATCCGGCCCAGTTCGACGACCCGGTTGCGATGGTCATAACTGGTGGTACTGGTGAGCAGCACAGCACCACCGGCGGGGAGGTCCAGAAGCTCGGACTGCTCGGAGGTGGCCACCCCCGCCCGCACCGTGTAATGCGCCCGGACCGGCGCCGCGCCGGCTTCGGCCAGCGCCTCATACAGCGAGCCGGCACCGAGATCGACCGCCTCAAGGCCCGGCGCGTGCACCAGCGGCAACCGGCTGACGTCGATCGAGATGGGAATGTCGTCCAGGAGACGGAGCCGCTCCAGTTCCAGGATCGGCGTACCGGGCGCGACGTCGAAGGAGCCCGCTTCGTCGAGGGTGGCGGGGCGAACGACCTGGCCCAGCACCCGCGAACCGGGGGTGAGCCCGCGCGCAGTACCCAGCTCGGAGAAGCTCATCAAGGTGTTGGCCGTCTCGCCGACCAACGGCGCGGTCACAAAGGTCCCCCGGCCCTGCTGGGAATCGACCAGACCTGATGCGGCGAGGTCGGCGAGCGCCCGCCGGATGGTGACCCGGCTGACCTGGAACCGATCGGCGAGCGCACGTTCGGGGGGAAGCCGGTCTCCAGGACGCAGAGGCCCCGACCGGATCTCCTCGGTGACCTGGGCGATGATCTGCGCGTACAGCGCAGGCGCTGGTGTCAGCGGAGGGGGCGCCGGGGATTCATCCATAGCCCCCAAGTGTACTGAGCAATACCGTTGACATACCAGTGCCATACCAATACGTTACCTTTCATGACCTCCCTGGCATCCACGCATCTCTGGCGCGAGACCGCAGCCTCCCCCGGAGTTCTGACCAGACTGGCGCGCCGGCTCACCTCCACCTCACCGCTGGCGCCCACGGCGATCACGCTGCTCTCCACCGCCCGCCGCATCGTCATCACCGGCAACGGTGCGGCACTCTATGCCGGCCGCGTCCTCGAATCGGCGCTGCGGGGGACCCCCGCAGCCCCGGCGGCCATCGCGGTCGAGGCCGGAGTGATCGCTGCTGGCGCGCTGGCCTGGCGGGACGGAGATGTCGTGCTGGTGGTCTCCTCGTCCGGGGAGCTGGGTGACGCCGTCACACTGCTCCCCGACCGGCTTCCGCGCCCGCGGGTGGTCCTGACCGCCGCCGAGGATTCGACCCTGGGTAGCGCCGCCGACGCGACCTTGCGCATCGAGATCGAATCACAGGAGGCCGTCACCCACACGCAGGCCTACCTGAGCAATGTGCTGACCCTGCTCTCTCTGGCGCGGGTCCTCGGCGCGGACGTCGGCGACCTCGACAGCCTCCCCGAGCGACTCCAAGCACAGCTGCCCGCCGCCCTGGCGGCGGCCACCGACCTCGCCGCGGCTGTGGCCGGGCGCACCACCGGCATCGCGGTCGCTAGCGGAGCGGGCTGGTCAACCGCGGCGCAGACGGCCCTGCTGTGCAAGGAGGTGGCCGGGTTGTCGATCGAGGGGTTCGAGGCCCGGGAGGCGGCCACGACCGGGATGTACGCCCTCACCGCCGACACGGTGGTCATCGTCCACCCGTTGGCCCACGACCCGCAGGTACGGGAAGCCGAACGCGTCTGCGCGCTGATGGGGGCCGGCATCGTCGAGATGCCCCTGGTCGCTCCGTGCGCTCCGCTGGAGCTGCCGCTGCTGGCGTTCCCCTCCGCGATCGCGCTCGCCGGCGAGATCGGCCTGCAACGGGGCCGCGACATCGACCAGCCCGACTGGACCGACGCCTATTACGGCACGGCACGCATCAACCCCACCCGCTGACCCTGGTCGGTGGGGAGCACCGACCGCACCTGGGGAACATCGGCAACGCAACGGGACCTTCAACAAAGGAGATGACATGGCCCGACCGACAGTGAAGATCGGCATCGTAGGCTCGCAATTCGAGGCGGACATCCACGCAGCATCGATCCACCAGGGCAAATGGGGTGAGGTGGTCGCCGTCGCATCCCCGACGCCGGGGAACGCGGCCCGGCTGGCCGCTACCTACCAGGTGGCGAAGTCCTTCGTCGACTATCGGGAGATGCTGGCCGATCCAGAGGTCGAGATGATCACGATCACCGCACCCAACAAGATGCACTGCCAGATCACCATCGATGCCGCCCAGGCCGGAAAGCACGTCGTGGTGGAGAAGCCGATGGCGATGACCATCGCCGAGTGCGACCAGATGATCGACGCCTGCGCCGCGGCCGGAGTGCACCTCTTCTACGCCGAGGAGCTGTTCTTCACCCCGAAGTACGTCAAGGCCAAGGAGATGGCCGACGAGGGCGCGTTCGGGGATCTGTACCTGGTCAAACAGTCCGAGATGCACTTCGGCCCGCATGCCGACTGGTTCTGGGATGTCGATCGCTCCGGAGGCGGGGTATTCATGGACATGGGGTGCCATGGGCTCTCGTTCTGCCACTGGTTCCTGGGGCGCCCGGACCCGGTGGCGATCACCGCCCAGATGGGAACCTACGTCCACACCGACAAGACGGTGGGGGAGGACCACTCCTTCGCCATCGTCGAGTTCGCCGGCGGCGCCGTCGGCCACGTCGAGGACAGCTGGGCTCGCCGCGGCGGGATGGATGATCGCATCGAGGTCTACGGATCCGAGGGCCTCACCTACGCCAACCTTCACATGGGCAACGCCCTGCCGACCTATTCCGAGCGGGGTTTCGGCTACTCGGTGGAAAAGGCGCCCACCACGACCGGGTGGACCTATCCGGTCTTCGAGGAGTTGTGGAACTACGGGTTCCCCCAGGAGATGGACCACTTCTGCCGCGTGGTGCTAGGCATGGAGGAGTCCCAGGCCACCGGGGAGGACGGGCGGGTGGCGCTGCAGCTGATCCTCGCCGGGTACCACTCCGCCGGCATCGGCCAGCGCGTCGGACTCCCCTTCGACGCCCCCGAGGTGGCCCGGCCCGTCGATCTGTGGCTCCGGCCGCAAGGATGATCAGGAGAATCACGATGCACCGAACAAAGCTCTTCCGCGCCGCCGGAACCGCGGCACTCCTCGTGGCTCTGGCCGCCTGTTCGGTCGGGGGTGGCACCGAGCCATCCTCGACCAGCACCGGCGCCGGGTCGGACGACTCCTTCATCATCGGCGTCAGCAACACGGTGGCCGGCAACGGATGGCGGGAACAACTCATCTGCGCGGTGAAAGCCGAGGCCCTGGTGAGCGGCAAGGTGTCCAAGGTGATCGCCATCTCGAAGAACGGTGGTCCGACCGAACAGATCCAGGATCTGCAGAGCCTGATATCCCAAGGCGTCAACGCGATCATCGTCAATCCGTCCGATCTGGAGAAGCTCAACCCGATCATCGACGAGGCCCACCAGCAGGGCATCGTCGTCGTGGCGGTGGACAGCCCCGTCAGCAGTGAGAACGCCTATATCGCCGTCACCGACCAGCAGGCCTGGGGTCGGCTCAATGCCGAATGGTTGTTCGAAAAGATCGGCGGCAGCGGCAAGGTGCTCTACATGCGCGGCATCGAGGGAGTCCCGGCCGACACCGATCGGGACGCCGGCTTCCGCGAGGCGCTGGCCGCCTACCCCGACATCACCGTCAAAGAGGTGTGGACCGGCTGGGACTACACCAAGGCCGGGGAGGTCGCGGTCTCGGAGCTGAGCGCCGCCGGCTATGACGGCATCTGGACCAGCGGCACCGATTACACCGTGGTCAACGCTCTCGCCACCGCCGGAGTGGATCCGGTCCCGGTCACCGGCCAGGACACCAACGCGTTCGTGAAACAGCTCGTCGATGGAGCCGACGGTGCGGTGATCACCAACCCGGCCATCATCGGCGGGATCGGGGCCGACATCGCCATCCGAGCACTCAGCGGGGAGTCACCCGAGCGGGAGACCCTGCTCACCCCCACCGTGCTGGATCCCGCAACGGACCTGGCGGTTCTCCAGGAGGAGTACGCCCCCGATCGGGACGACCTGTGGTCGACCACCGTCGGGGTGGAGGGCCTCACCCACTTCACCCGGGAGCAGATGATCGCCTGCGTCGGACCCGGCGAGTAGCCCCCGAGCCCGCCATGGCTGATTCACGACAGGAGGGCAGCTGATGGTGCCGCCGTTGCTGGAGGCGAGCGGTATCGCCAAGTCCTACGGTGCGGTGGTGGCGCTCAGGTCCGCCGATCTCAGCATCAAGGCCGGCGAGATCCACGCGCTTCTGGGCGCCAACGGCGCCGGAAAATCGACCCTGGTCAAAATTCTCACCGGCGTCGTACCTGCCACCGCTGGCACGGTGACCCTGGAGCAGACCGCCCTGAAACTCGGGTCACCGGCCAGCGCCCGGCGGGCCGGGATCGCCCCGGTGCACCAGGATCCGGCTCTGGTTCCCGATCTCACCGTGGCCCAGAATCTGCGGCTGACCCGGACCTCGGCCGCCGCTGTGGCGGGTGTGCTCGCCGACCTGGGGGTCGACGGGCTCGAGATGGGCGAGTACGTGCGCGACATCCCGCTGCCCTTTCTCCGCATCCTCGACCTGGCCCGAGCCCTCGCCCACCGGCCACGGCTGCTGGTCCTCGATGAGATCACCGCTGCGCTGCCCACCGACCTCGCGGCCCGCGTCTTCGCAGTCATGCACGGCCACGCCGAGGCGGGCGGCGCGGTGCTGTTCATCTCGCACCGGCTCGCCGAGGTGGTGGAACACTGCGACCAGTGCACCGTCTTCCGGGACGGCCGCACCGTCGCCCGCTTCGTTCCCCGGGAGGGTGGCGAGCAGAAGATCGTCGCCTCCATGCTGGGGGAGGCGGCCAGCCAGGTACGCCACGAGGCGCGCCGCTCCCACCATGCGTCGGTCACGGCCGAGCCCCGACTGAGGCTCACCCGGCTGGGCGCCGGCCGAACCTTGGACGAGGTGTCCCTGTGCGTCCGTCCCGGCGAGGTCCTGGCGATCGTCGGGCTCGAGGGGCAGGGCCAGGACGCCCTGTTCGATGTCGTCGCCGGCCTCCGTCGCGCCGACCGGGGTCGGATCAGCGTCGATGACGTCGGGGTGAACGCCGACCATCCCGCCGGCGCGCTCGAGCACGGGATCGCACTGGCTCCGGCCGACCGATCCCTGGCGATCCTTCCTGAGCGTCCGATCGAGGAGAACCTCACCCTTGGTCTGTACCGTCGGCTGCGGTCGTGGGGGCCAATCCCGCAGACCCGGATCCGCCAACAGGTCGGCACCGTCATCGACGCCCTGGCCATCGATACCCGCGCGGGCGCCCAGGCGCGCCGCCTGTCGGGCGGCAACCAACAGAAGCTGACCATCGGGCGCTGGCTGACAGCGGGCTTCGGCACCCTGCTGCTGTTCGATCCGACCCGCGGTATCGATATCGGGACCAAGCACCTCATCTATGACGTCATCCGCAATTGCGCCGAGACCGGCGGAGCGATCCTGATGTACACCAGCGAACTGCGTGAGGTCCGTCTCGTTGCCGACCGGGTCCTGGTCCTCTACCGGGGTCGCGTCGTGGCCGAGATGGAGCCCACCGCCGACGAAGCCGCGCTGCTGGCCGCCATGCACGGGCTCGACACGCCACCGACCCCACCGCGGCCGGACACCCCTGCGGAGGTGGTCCGATGACCACAGTGTCCTTTCCCCCCGCCGTCAACCGGTGGACCCGGTTACGTCGCCGGCACGCCTGGGTCGTCGCCATCGCCGGGCTGTTGGCTGCTCTGCTCGCCCTCCGCGCCACCCAGATCCCGTCGTTCGGCGGCTTCGAACTGCGCACCCTGATCGCCGGCAGTCTGGCGATGGCGCTGCTGGGCATGGCCCAGGCGGTGGTGGTCATCTCCGGTGGGGTGAACATGTCGGTCGGTGCCTTGCTGGTGCTGGCCAACTGCGTCTGCGCGCGCCTGATGGCCGCCGCCACGCCGGCTCAGGCCTGGCTGATCGCGCTCGGGGTGATCCTCGGCTGCGGGCTGTTGTCGGCGCTCATCGGCTGGGTGGTCACCCGCTCCGGCATCCCCGACATCGTGGTCACCCTGGCTGCCAGCTTCATCATCGCCGGGGGCGCCTTCCTGGTGCTGCCCCAGCCCGGAGGCGGGATCCCCACACAGGTGCAGCAGGCCGTGGTCGGCGGCTTCTCCCAACCGGTGCCGGCGACGGTCACACTGGCTGCCGTGCTCGGCCTGATCTGGCTGCCCTACCAACGCTCCCGCTGGGGTGTCGCGACCTACGCGATCGGCAGCGACCGGCGGGCTGCCTACCTCGCCGGGGTCGACGTGTCCTTGGCCCGCATCCGGGCCTACGCGCTCTCTGGAGTACTGGCCGGACTGGCCGGCTTCGCCACCACCGCATTCACCGGCGGCGGCGAACCCCGGGCATCGATCGGCCTCACCGCGCTGCTGGCGAGTATCGCCGCCGTGGTGCTGGGAGGGGTCGGGTTGACCGGTGGTTCCGGCGGGCTCCTGGGCCCGGCTCTCGCGGCCCTCGTCCTCGGCCTGATCCCGCCGCTGATGCTGGGGTTCGGCTGGGATCCGAACCTCGCTGAGGTCGCCCGCGGGTCCTTCCTCATTCTCGTCGTCCTCATCGGAGGACTGGCCCAACGGACAGGGGCACCATCATGACGCCCGCAGGCTCACCAAGGCTGACCCGGGCAAGGATGCCGCAGTTCGCCGGCCAACCGGTCGCGGTGCTGCTGATCATCCTGGCAGCGCTCTATCTCATCACCGCAGTCCGGGATCCCTCGCTGTTCACCGCCTTCGGGATCCGCTCGATCCTGCTGCTCACCTGCCCGCTGGCCATCATGGCCGCCGCGCAGACGCTGTGCATGCTCACCGGAGGGATCGACCTCTCGCTCGCCATGACCGCCAACCTGGCCGCCTACGTGTGTGCGGTCAACGCCCACCTCGGCCAAGGCCCGGCCATCCTGCTCGCGTTCGCCACCGGAACCATCGTCGGCCTGGTGAACGGCGTCGGCGTGGGTGTGTTCGGACTCAACCCGCTGATCATGACGCTGGGCGTGTCCAGCGTGCTGGCGGGCATCATCACCGTCGGTATCGTCGGCTCCGGATTTCTGGCCGGGGCCACCGCGGTGCCCCCGCTGATCTCGACGATCGGCAGCGGCACCCTCGTCGGCCCGCTCCCCCTCAACGCACTGGTGCTCGTGTCCGTCGCCGTCGCGCTCATCTCGGTTCTGACCCGGACTGGCCTGGGTCGCAGCATCTACGCCGTCGGCGACAACTCCGGCGCAGCACGGCTGTCCGGAATTCGCACCTGGCGGGTTAATCTGGCCGTCTACGGTGGCGCCGGTCTGCTCGCCGCGCTGGCCGGGCTGATGTTCTCCGGGATCAGCGGAGCGGTCGGCCCGGATCAGACGAACTCCTATCTGCTTCCCGCCATCGCTGCGGCGGTGATCGGTGGCACCTCGATCCTCGGCGGGGTGGGCGGCTATGGCGGAACTGTCGTCGGCGCCCTGACCCTGACCGTTCTCAACCGGCTGCTGCTCGGCCTGCACACCTCCGACGCCGTGCGCCAGATCATCTACGGAGCCATCATCCTCGCCATGGCCTGGCTCTACGTCCGGGTCACCGGCCGCCGCGCCGACTGATCGACGGGTCGCCTCTCCGCTGGCTGGTGCGCCACCGGCAGCCGGGGATCCTCACCCCGGCAGCAGCCAGAAACCTCGCGCCGGCGGCCCGGGAAACGCAGAAACGCTCGACCCGGCCGGGTCGAGCGTTTCTCCTGAGGCTGGTGAATCAGGCCTTCTCGGCCGTCTCCTCCTTGGCGGCCGCCTCGGCCTCAGCGGGCGCCTCGACCTCCGCCTCAACGGCCTCGGTCTCCTCAAGAGCCGGTTCGGCCGGCGCTTCGTCGGCCTTCGCCGCGGCCGGCTTGGCTGCCTTGCTCGGCTTCGCCTTGGCCTTGCGGGATTCCTCGACCGACTCGGTCACGATCTCGATGACGGCCATCGGCGCATTGTCGCCCTGACGGTTCCCGATCTTGGTGATCCGGGTGTAGCCACCGTCACGATCAGCCATCTTCGGGGCGATCTCGGTGAACAGCACGTGAACCACACCCTTGTCGGTGATGGTCTTCAGCACGATCCGACGGTTGTGCAGGTCGCCCCGCTTCGCCTTCGTGATGAGCTTCTCGGCCAGCGGGCGGACGCGCTTGGCCTTCGTCTCGGTGGTCGTGATCCGTCCGTGTTCGAAGAGCTGGCTCGCCAGGTTCGCGAGGATGATCCGCTCGTGGGACGGGCTGCCCCCCAGACGGGGACCCTTGGTGGGCTTGGGCATGATGGTGTTCTTCTCCTCGCGGTCTCAGTACTGTTCGGTGTCGTCGTCGGCGGCGTACTCGACCTCGTCGTAGTTGCCGAGAGCGGCGAGCGGATCGAAGCCGGGCGAGCTGTCCTTGAGCGACAGCCCCATCTCGGCCAGGCGCTGCTTGACCTCGTCGATCGACTTGCTGCCGAAGTTGCGGATGTCGAGCAGGTCCTGCTCGGACCGGGACACCAGCTCCGACACGGTGTGGATCCCCTCACGCTTGAGGCAGTTGTAGCTGCGCATGGTCAGCTTCAGCTCCTCCACCGGAAGGGCGAGGTCGGCGGCGAGTTGCTCATCCACCGGCGACGGGCCGATCTCGATGCCCTCGGCGTCGACATTGAGCTCACGCGCCAGGCCGAAGAGCTCCACCAGCGTCCGCCCCGCCGAGGCGATCGCGTCCCGCGGCGTGATCGCCTGCTTGGTCTCGACGTCGATGATGAGCCGGTCGAAGTCGGTGCGCTGTTCGACGCGGGTCGCCTCGACCTTGTAGGTGACCTTCAGCACCGGCGAGTAGATCGAGTCGACCGGGATCCGGCCGATCTCGGATTCGACGCCCTTGTTCTGGGCGGCCGACACGTAGCCACGGCCCCGCTCGACAACGAGCTCCATGTCGATCCGGCCGGTCTCACCGAGCGTCGCGATGTGGAGGTCGGGGTTGTGCACCTCGACACCGGCCGGCGGGGCGATGTCGGCGGCGGTCACCGCGCCGGCACCAGCCTTGCGCAGGTACATGACGACCGGCTCGTCCTCCTCGGAGCTCAGCACCAGGTCCTTGATGTTGAGAATGATCTCGGTGACGTCCTCCACCACGCCGGGGAGCGTGGAGAACTCGTGGGCATTGCCCTCGATCTTGATGCTGGTGACGGCCGCCCCGGGGATGGAGGAGAGCAGCGTGCGCCGCATGGAGTTGCCGAGGGTGTAGCCGAAGCCGGGTTCCAGCGGTTCGATGATGAACCGTGAGCGGAACTCGTCGACGGATTCCTCGGTCAGGGTGGGACGCTGGGCGATCAGCATGTGGTTGATTCCTTCCCGCCGCCCGCTATATGACGGCGTTCACCGGAGGCGGCACCGTGCCGCCTCCGTCCAGCCCGGTCGCCGGGGCGCCGGGCCCGTCCGCAGGCCCGGGGGTCGGAACCCCCGAGGCCGGCAGACCTCGTCAGAGTTACTTGGAGTAGAGCTCGACGATCAGCTGTTCCTGCACATCGACCGTGATCTGGTCGCGCTCAGGCAGCTGATGGACGAGGATCCGCATCCGGTTCGGGCGAACCGTCAGCCATGCCGGGACGACACGCTCGTGGTGCAGTTCGCGGGCGATCACGAACGGGTCGGCATTGATCGACTTCGGCTTGACATCGATGATGTCGTAGGGCGACACCCGGAAGCTCGGGATGTTCACCTTCTTGCCGTTGACCAGGAAGTGACCGTGCACGACGAGCTGGCGGGCCTGGCGGCGGGTCTGGGCGAAACCGGCGCGGTACACGACGTTGTCCAAGCGCGACTCAAGGATCTGCAACAGCACCTCACCGGTCTTACCCGGCTTGCGCACCGCTTCCTCGTAGTAGCGACGGAACTGCTTCTCCAGCACGCCGTAGGCGTACCGGGCCTTCTGCTTCTCCCGGAGCTGGAGCAGGTACTCCGACTCCTTGATCCGGCCGCGCCCGTGCATGCCCGGGGGGTAGGCGCGACGCTCGAACGACTTGTCGTTGCCCACCAGGTCGGTACCGAGCCGACGGGACTTCTTGGTGATGGGTCCGGTGTAACGGGCCATGGGTATTCAGTCCTTTCCTGGGCTCAGACGCGACGACGCTTGGGCGGACGGCAGCCATTGTGCGCCACCGGGGTCACATCGGAGATCGGCCCGATCTCCAGACCCAGCGCACCGAGGCTACGGATCGCGGTCTCGCGGCCCGAGCCGGGGCCCTTGACGAACACGTCGACGCGCTTCATGCCGTGCTCCATGGCCCGACGCCCGGCAGCCTCAGCAGCCATCTGGGCGGCGAACGGGGTTGACTTGCGGGAGCCCTTGAAGCCGACAGTGCCGGCGGACGCCCAAGCGATCACCGCGCCACTGGGGTCGGTGATCGAGATGATCGTGTTGTTGAACGTGCTCTTGATGTGGGCCTGGCCCACGGTCACGTTCTTCTTCTCCTTGCGGCGGACCTTCGTCTTCGCCGCAGAGGCCTGTGCCTTGGTACGGCCTGCGGTAGCCATTAGTTCTGGTTTCTCCTGGTTCCTCGTGCGTCAGGCGCCGCGTCAGCGGGCCTTCTTCTTCCCGGCGACAGCCTTCTTCTTGCCCTTGCGGGAGCGCGCGTTCGTGCGCGTGCGCTGACCGCGGACCGGAAGGCCCATACGGTGACGGCGGCCCTGGTAGCTGCCGATCTCGATCTTGCGGCGGATATCGCTGGCCACCGTACGGCGGAGGTCACCCTCGGTCTCGTAGTTGGCCTCGATGAAGTCACGCATCGCGACGAGTTGCTCGTCGGTCAGGTCCTTCACGCGCGTGTTTCCGTCAACGCCGGTGGCGGCGAGGATCTCCTTGGACCGGGTGCGACCGATGCCAAAGATGTAGGTGAGTCCGATCTCCGTGCGCTTCTCGCGCGGCAGATCGACTCCGATGAGACGTGCCATCAGGCGTGTCCTTTCTCAACTGCCGGCCCACAAGGGCCGTCGAAGGTGTGTGGCGTGCGGCGTCCCGTGCGCCTGAGCGCGGGCCCCGGCCTTCGTCCGGGGGTAGAACCGGCGGGCTTGGCGTGCGGAGCTTCGCTCCGCGCCCGTCCGGGTGTACCGTCACGTTTTTCTGTTGGGTGCTGGCGTGCCAGCGGTGAGTGCGGCCCGGAGGCAGCAGCGGGCCTCAGCCCTGGCGCTGCTTGTGCCGGGGGTTCTCGCAGATCACCATCACACGACCGTGCCGGCGGATCACCTTGCACTTGTCGCAGATCGGCTTGACGCTCGGCTGAACCTTCATCGAGCTACTTTCTTGGTCGGCGCCCGGCAGTGACTGTCGGACTGGGTTTGACGTCGGAGGCCGCGGCTTCGCCTCAGCGGTGCCGGAAGACGATGCGCCCGCGGGTGAGGTCGTAGGGCGAGAGCTCCACGACAACCCGGTCGGAGGGAAGGATGCGGATGTAATGCTGCCGCATCTTGCCGCTGATGGTTGCCAGCACCTTGTGACCGTTGTCGAGCTCAACCCGGAACATCGCGTTGGGCAGTGCCTCGACCACGGCCCCCTCCATCTCGAGGGCGCCTTCCTTCTTGGCCATGATCTCCTACGTGGTTGCATGCGTCGCCATCTGGGCACAGATGACCGACTGGTCATGCTACTCCACCGAGGCCCCGGCCTCAAATCCGGGAGCCGGCTCACAGGACGAGCAGCACCACCAGGATCACGATGAGCAGCCCCACCCCTGCGGCCGCCGCCAGGAGTACCCGTGGTTGCACCGCTGAACGCAGCGGGGCGAGTTCCCCCGGGCGGCCCTCCCCCACGCCGACGATGGCGGGAGTGTCGTGAGTGGGCCTGACGGGCAGCTGCGCCACGACAGCGGCCACCTCGCCGAGCGTGGTGGCAGCGAACAGAAGGTCGAGGTACTGCTCATAGTCGTGGGCCGGGATCGTCCCATCGGTGTAGGCGGCGTTCAGCCGCTCCACCAGACCCGACCGCTCCTCCTCGCCGAGGGGAGCCTCAGGGGTAGACACATAGGGTGACGAACGCGGCAATTCAGGCATCCCCTTAGCCTATCGAGGCCTCACCGCTGACCGAGGCCGCCGGGGCTGTCCGGCGTGCTGGCGATCCGCATCACCGGCGGCCGGCGCCTCCGCCGCGCGGGCCTGCTGCCTGACCGGAGGGGTGATCTCCCCGGCGACGGGCACCGACGGGTCACGACGTTCCCGCCGTCAGTCAGCCAGTGGCCCGAAGGGCAGCCCGCGCGCGGCGAGTTCGGCCTCGCCACCGTCGGGCGCGGTGAGGACCCACAGTCCAGCCCCGGTGACGGTGATGGTGTGCTCCCAGTGAGCAGCCCGGGAGCCGTCGGCGGTGGCAACGGTCCACTCGTCGTCAAGGGTCACCCCTTCATCGGAGCCGAGCGTCAGCATCGGCTCCAGGGCGAGCGCCATCCCCTGCTCGATCCGCGGACCGCGTCCGGCCCGACCGCGATTGGGAACATCGGGCGGCTGGTGCATCGCCGAGCCGATGCCGTGGCCGGTGTAATCGCGCAGAATTCCGTAGCTGCGCTGCTCACCGACCACGCGCGCCTCGATAGCCGCGGCGATGTCGCCGATCCGCCCGCCCAACCGCGCCGCGCCGATCCCGGCCCACAGCGACTCCCGGGTCACCTCGCTCAAGGCAGCGTCCTCATCGCTCAGCGCACCCACCCCGAAGGTGACCGCACCGTCGCCGTGCCAGCCGTCCACGATCGCGCCGAAGTCGACCGAGACCAGGTCACCCTCGACCAACACCCGGGATCCGGGGATGCCGTGGACGACTTCCTCGTTGACCGAGATGCAGGTGACACCCGGGTAGGGCGACATGCCCCAGTCGGCGCCATAACCCAGGAACGAGGACGCGGCCTGATGCCGGGCGAGGATCTCGCGGGCCCGCTGGTCGAGGTCAGCGGTGGTCACGCCGGGCCGGGCGGCCTCCCGCAGATCGCTGTGCACCTCGGCGACGATCCGCCCGGCCCGGCGCATGCTGCGCAGCTGGTCGGGCGTTTTACGTTCAATGCCCCGATGTCTGATCACGAGGGCAGCAGCCGCTCGTCCAAGGCGTCGGCGATCCGGCTGCGAACCTCGCCGACGGTGCCGACCGCGTCCACCTGGACCAACAGACCCCGCTCGGCGTACACCCCGATCACGTCGGCGGTCTCGGCGTGGTAGACCTCGATCCGTTTCCGGATCGAGGTCTCGTTGTCGTCAGCCCTGCCCTCCAGCCGCGCCCGATGGAGCATCCGTTCGATCAGCGCCGCCGGGTCGGCGGTCAGCGCGATGACAGCATCCAGCACAGTCCCGGTCTCCTCGAGCGCGAGATCGAGCGCCTCCACCTGGGCGAGCGTGCGCGGGTAACCGTCCAGAAGCCAGCCGCGCCAGCAGTCCGGATCGGTGATCCGCTGCAGAACCAAGGAGGTGGTGATCACGTCGGGGACGAAGTTGCCGTGCTGGATGATCTCGGTGACCCGCTCCCCCAGAGCGGTGTGCCGCTCGGTGTTGTCGCGGGAGATCTCGCCGCTGGAGATCGCTGGCACCCCGTAGCGGACGGCGATGGCGGTGGCCTGGGTGCCTTTCCCTGCCCCAGGTGGACCAGTGATCAAGAACCTCATCAGGGGAGACGCTCCTTCATCGCAGGAATCCCTCGTAGTTGCGCTGCTGCAGCTGACTCTGGATCTGTTTCACGGTGTCAAGGCCGACACCCACGATGATGAGGATAGACGTTCCACCGAACGGGAATTGGGCGGTTGTCCCCAGAAGGAGGAAGGCGATGCCGGGGATCATCGCGATGGTCGCCAGGTACAGCGATCCGGGTGCGGTCAGCCGCGACAGGACGTAGGCGAGGTAGCGCTCGGTGGGCTTACCGGCCCGGATGCCCGGGATGAAACCGCCGTACTTCTTCATGTTGTCGGCGACCTCCTCGGGATTGAAGGTGATCGAGACGTAGAAGTAGGCGAAGGCGACGATGAGGACGAACTCGACGACGTTGTACCAGCCGCCCTGGCCGGGCATGAGGTTGCCCAGGATCCACGCGGTCACCTCGCTCTCGGGCATCAGCTGCGAGAACAGGATGGGCAGGTAGAGGATCGACGAGGCGAAGATGACCGGGATGACGCCGGCCTGGTTCACCTTGAGCGGGATATAGGTGGTGCTGCCACCGACAAGACGCCGACCAACCATCCGCTTGGCGTACTGCACCGGGATCCGGCGCTGCGCCTGCTCGACGAAGATGATCCCGAACATGGTGAGCAGACCGACGATCAGCACCACCGCGAAGATAAGCCATCCCGCCGAGGACGGGAGCGTCAGGCCGGCAACCTCGGTGGTGCCGCGGCTGAGCGCGATGGCCCAGATCTGGGTCGGGAAGGAGGCGGCGATCTGGGTGAAGATCATGATCGACATACCGTTGCCGACCCCACGCTCGGTGATGAGCTCGCCGAGCCACATGACGATGCCGGTGCCTGCGGTCATGGTCAGGATCATCACGATCACCGGGAACGGGGTGGCCTCGTAGACGACCGGGAGGCCACAGCCCTGGAACAGCTGTCCGGTGACGGCCATCGTCACGAACGCCGTCGACTGGAGCACGGCCAGAACCAGGGTCAGGTAGCGGGTGTACTGGGTGATCTTCTGCTGCCCGGCACCGCCTTCCTTCTTGAGGTTCTCCAGATGCGGGATGACCACAGTGAGCAGCTGCAGAATGATCGACGCGGTGATGTAGGGCATGATGCCCAGCGCGAAGATCGCCAGTTGGAGCAGGGCGCCGCCGGAGAAGAGGTTGATCATCGAGTACAGGCCCGCTGAGTCGCCGGCGGTGACCTGGGAGGTGCACTGATTGATGTTCTGCAGGTTGACGTTCGGCGCCGGGATCACCGACCCGAGGCGGAACACGGCCAGCACCCCGAGCGTGAACACGATCTTTCGACGCAGGTCCGGCGTCCGGAACGCGTTGACGAAGGCGGAGAGCATCCGTTTCCTCTTCACATGAGTACGACTGAGGGCACGTTGCCCCAAACCTGACTGAGCCTACCAAGCACGCGCACGTTGTACGACTCGACGTCCCCGTTCAGCCCAGCGGCTTCAGCAGTGCCTCGCCGTCGTTGCGGACGCTGTTGACAGCGCGGGAGACGGGGTAGGTCTCCAGCTGGGTGCCGTGATCGACATCAAGCAGCCCGATCACCGCCTGAGGATCGACCTTGGTCGGGTCGAGCCAGGCGGCCCAGTCGGCGGGGCGCACCACCATCGGCATCCGGTCGTGCAGGGCCCCCAAAGCATCAGTGGCCTCGGTGGTGATGATCGTGCAGGTGGTCAGCCACGACGCGTCCGGGTCGCTGCGGTCCTTCCAGAACTCGTACAACCCCGCCATCACCAGCATCCCCCCACCGGCGGGCCTGATGAACCAGGGCTGCTTGACCGGCTTGCCGCCACGTGCGGCCGGCACTGAGGACCACTCGTAGAACCCGTCAGCAGGGATGAGGCAGCGACGCGCCACGACGGCCTTGCGGAAGGCGGGTTTCTCCACGACGGTCTCAACCCGGGCATTGATCATCCGCGCCCCCTGACGGGCGTCCGTGGACCACGAGGGCACCAGGCCCCAGCGCGGGGTGAGGAGTTTGCGCACCGGGGACCCCTCCGCCTGCTCGGCGCGTTCCAGCACGGCCGGGACGGGGTCGGTGGGGGCGAGGTTGAAGCTGGGCTGCGGTTCGTCCACCACGACATCGACGCCGAACGCTTCCACCAGGTCGTCGGTCAACGCTGACGCCGCAAACCGCCCACACATGTCCACCCCTCCGCTGGTTGAGGTGGGTCCAGGATGCACGATCGGGGCCGCCCAGCGGAACGCCACCGGCCCGGGTCGCCCCGCCCGTCTGCGGGAAGACACGAGGTCCCGCACCGCCGCCGGATCGGCGGGCACCCCCCACCAAGTCCCACATGTTGAGACAGCCCCGATGTCGGGGGAATGCCTCGGGCTGAGGCGCTCTGGGCCACCTCGGACGTCGCGCCTGACCTGCTGAACGACCCACCGTGTCGGTGGAACAGCGTTACGGTGGGCCCCGGAGAACAGGAGGACCCCGTGCGCCACACCCCATCTGTTGGGAACACACACCTGAGCCGAAGACGACTGCTCCAGCTCGGAGCGGCGGCGACCGCAGGGGCGACCCTCAGCGCCTGTACCGCTCCCTCGTCGGACGCCATCAACCTTCAACTCGTTCACGGAGCCACCGGCGGTGGCCTGAAGGACACCCTCGATCCGCACTTCCCGGTGACCTGGCCCGACATCGCCCGGGTCCGCCAATTGTACGAACCGTTGCTGCGGTACAACAAGGACTTCGAGGTCGAACTCTCCTTGGCCGAGTCGGTCGAGCACAATGCCGACGCCACCGAATGGACCTTCCGATTGCGTCCCGGTCTGCTCTTCCACCACGGTCGGCCGGTCACCGCCCAGGACGTACGGGCGAGCTTCGAACGGATGCTGAACCCCGACAACCCGGCCCCCTACCTGGCCGATGTCGCCCCCATCGCCGACCTCGACGGCAGTCAGATCCTCGACGACCGGACCTACCGGCTCAAACTCCAGTCGCCCTATGCGATCTTCGATCTGGTGATCGCCTCCTACAGCCTGGGGATCATCCCGGAGGACTTCGATCCGGCACAGCCGGTCGGCACCGGGCCGTGGATGTTCGACCAATTCGTCCCCGGTCAGCGCAGCCGGTTTCTCCGGTTCGACGACTACTGGGACATTCCGGCGTCCTTCGAGGAGCTGGTCATCATCGACTTCAACGACGACGCCGCCAAGGTCAACGCCGTGCTGTCGGGTCAGATCCACACCCTCGACAACCTGCCGAGCTACCTGGCCGGCGCCATCGAGAACCAGGGGGCGAAGACCTTGGTGTCGGAGACGGGCGGCTGGGTGCCGTTCACGATGCGGATCGACGCCGAACCGTTCAGCGACGTCCGTGTCCGCCAGGCGATGCGGCTGCTCGTCGACCGGGACGAGATGATCTCCCAGGCACTCAACGGCTTCGGCCGGGTGGCGAACGATCTCTACTCCCCCTTCGATCCGGCCTACATCGGCGACGACCGGCCGCAGCGCACCCAGGACATCGACCAGGCGAAATCGCTGCTCCGCTCAGCCGGACAGGAGGGGCTCCAGGTGGAACTGGTGACCTCCTCGGGCGTCGGCGTCGGCGCCGTGGAATCGGCCAACCTGTTCGTGCAGCACGCCAAGGCCGCCGGAGTGGACGTACGACTCAACAAGGTCGACAGCAGCATCTTCTACGGCGACCAGTACCTCTCCTGGGTCTTCGCCCAGGACTTCTGGAGCACCCGGCTCTACCTGCCCCAGGCCTCCGCCTGCGCCCTGAAGACCTCCCCCTACAACGAGACCCACTGGTACGACGAGCGATATGCCTCCTTGATCCAGTCCGCTCAGCAGGAGACCGACCCGGCGCGCCGCAACACCCTCCTCGAGGATGCCCAGCAACTCGAGTACGACGAGGGTGGCTACATCATCTGGGCCTTCAAGAACCAGGTCGACGCCTACAGCCAGTTCGTCACCGGCCTTGAGCCTGCCCGCGAACAACCGGTCTCGGCCTTCCGTTTCAACCTGGTGAAGCCGGTGACGCAATCATGACCAGTCCGCCACAAGATGCCCAGATCCTCGGCCAGGAGATCGAGGAGACCCCCGCAGACCTCACCTCAGGACGCTCAGGTCGGTCGGCGGCCCGCGCCTGGACGCTGTGGCTGCTGCGCCGCCTCGGCCTGGTGGCGCTGACCCTGTGGGTGGTGTCGCTGATCGTCTTCTTCGCCACCACCGCCCTCGGCGACCCGGTCCGCGCCATCCTCGGCAAGGATTACGAGGTCAGCCCGGAACGCGTCGCCCAATTGCGCGCCGAACTGAATCTCGACCTGTCGCCGCTGGAACGCTACGGAATCTGGTTGGGCGATCTGTTGCGTGGCGATCTCGGAACCTCGATCGCCAACGGTCTCCCGGTGGCCGAGCTGATCGGGGACCGGGTGGTCAACACCGGGTTCCTGGTGCTGGTGACGGCGGTCATCATGATCCCGCTGTCGATCGGGCTGGCGATGCTCTCGGCCCGCTACCGGGGCCGGCTGGTCGACAACGTGATCCAGTTCTTCACCCTGTCGCTGGCCGGGGTTCCCGAGTTCGTCACCGGCATCCTGCTGGTCACGGTCTTCTCCACCAGCGTGTTCCACCTGTTCCCGGCGGTAACCACGCTCCCGGTGGGCGGGGCACCCTGGGACTGGCCGATCTCGCTGGTGCTGCCGGTAGCCACCCTGGTGATCGCTGTGACCCCCTATCTGACCCGGATCCTGCGCTCCAATCTGGTCGAGACCCTCGACTCCGAATATGTCGAACTCGCCCGGCTCAAGGGTGTCCCGGAGAACCTGATCCTGCGTCGGCACGCGCTGCCCAACACCCTGGTGCCCACGATCCAGGTCACCGCACTGCAGTTGGCCTGGCTCGTCGGCGGGGTGGTGTTGATCGAGTACCTGTTCAACTACCCCGGGATCGGCGCATCCCTGATCGACTCGGTCCGAAACTCGGACTTCCCGATGGTCCAAGCACTTGCGATGATCATCGCCGCCGCCTACGTCGTGGTGAACCTGATCGCCGACGTGCTCTCGATCATCTTCACCCCACGCGCCCGGACGGGAATGGTCAAGTGAACGGCACCATGAGAGACCCCAAGATTCTGATCGGTGTGATCATCACCGCCGCCATCGTGCTGCTCGCCGTCCTCGGGCCGCTGCTCGCCCCCTTCGGTGAGAACGACATCGTCGGCAAACCCTTCACCTACGAGGGAGCCTTCCTGGGCACCGACTACCTCGGCCAGGATGTCTGGACCCGGGTGCTCGAGGGTGGCCGGTCGGTGCTCCTCATCGCTGTCCTGGCAACCCTGATCGGGGTGGCGGCCGGTCTGGTGATCGGCGTCCTGGCCGCCTACGTCGGCGGCTGGTTCGACGAGATCCTCATGCGCGGCAATGACATTCTGCTGGCGTTCCCGCAGATCCTGATCGCGCTGGTGGTCCTCAGTGCGGTGGACCAACCGACCTGGTGGATGATCGTTCTGATCGTGGCCATCGCCCACGCCCCCCGCGTGGCGCGGATGGCGCGCGGGGTCGCACTCACCTTCGTGAACCAGGACTTTGTCACCGCCGCCGAGGCGATCGGCGAGTCCCGGCTGCGGATCGCCTTCGCCGAACTCGGCCCGAACCTCGCGGTTCCGCTGCTCGCCGAGAGTGCCCTGCGGCTCACCTATTCCATCGGCATGGTCGCCGCGATCGGATTCCTCGGCTTCGCCGCCGACCCGGCGGCAGCGGACTGGGGTCAGATGACGAACGAGAACCGTCTGGGGCTGCTGGTGCAACCGTGGGGCGTGCTGGCCCCGGTCATCCTGATCGGACTGTTCACCATCGGTACCAACCTCATCGCCGACGGTGTCGGCCAACGAGCCTCGAAGGGGGCCTGAGATGACCACCACCACCGAACCGGTCGCCACCGAGGCTGTCGCGACCGCCGTCGATCTGAGCGTGGGCCTGCCGGCCCGCGGCGTGTCCGTCGTCGAGAACATCACCGTGAGCCTCGACCCCGGCGAGATCCTCGGCCTCGTCGGCGAATCCGGGTCGGGAAAGACGACCGCTGGCACGGCCCTGCTCGGCTATGCCCGCACCGGTGCGGCCATCGACGGCGGCGAGATCACTGTCGCCGGGCATGCGATCCGGGAAATGACTCCGGGCGAGGTCCGCAGGATCCGTGGCATCACCATCGGATATGTCCCGCAGGACCCGAGCTCGGCGTTGAACCCGGCCATTCGGATCGGCAAGCAACTGCGCGAGCTGCTCGACCTGCATGCCATCGGCACCCCGGCGGAACGGGACGAGCGCATCCGGGAGATCCTGCCCGAGGTGGGGCTGCCGAACTCCGAGGAATTCCTGCGCCGTTATCCGCACCAGCTGTCGGGCGGCCAGGTCCAGCGGGTCGCGCTGGCGATGGTTTTCCTCCCCCGACCCAAGGTCCTGGTGCTGGACGAACCGACCACCGGGCTCGATGTCACCACCCAGGCCATGGTGCTGTCCAACCTGGATGAACTCTGCGAGCACTACCGCGTCGCTGCCCTGTATGTCACCCATGATCTGTCGGTGGTGGCCTCCATCGCCGACCGGGTGGCGGTGATGTATGCCGGCGAGATCGTCGAGATCGGCCCCTGCGAACAGATCTTCACCCGTCCCAGCCACCCCTACACCCGGGCACTGCTCAACGCGATCCCCCACCTCCGCGAGCCGTACGCCCTCACCGGCATCCCCGGGCGCACCCCCGCTCCGGGATGGCGGCCGACCGGATGCCGCTTCCACGACCGGTGCGCGTTCGCCGACGAGGTGTGCTCGACCACAGAACCCGACGACGTCGCCGTGTCCGACGGACACACCGCGCGCTGCCTGCGGATCGATGCGCTCCCGGCTTGGGATCCCTCCGACCGGGTGATGGCCGACACCGATCCCGCGCGCGACCGAAACGTCATCCTCACCGTGGACGCCCTCAACGTGTACTACGGCCGGACCCAGGTGGTCCACGATGTCAGCTTCGACCTGGCCGTCCAGGAAGTCGTCGCGCTCGTCGGCGAGTCCGGCTCCGGCAAGACGACCATCTCGCGCTGTGTCGGCGGCATCCATGACCAGTGGGACGGCACCGTCGCCCTTGACGGCACGGCCCTGGCCGCCGGTGCGCGCCGACGCAGTTCCCGGGAACGGCAGCGGGTCCAGTACATCTTCCAGAATCCGTATCTGTCCCTGAATCCGCGCCGCACGGTGGAGCAGATCCTCGTC
The DNA here is from genome assembly GCA_047973315.1 of Propioniciclava sp. GTDB lineage: Bacteria > Actinomycetota > Actinomycetes > Propionibacteriales > Propionibacteriaceae > Propioniciclava. The sequence goes on along the minus strand of JBKEBV010000181.1, from coordinate 2,823 downwards.
CGGCCGTTGGAGCTGTTCGGCATAGCGCACGGCAGGGCCGCCCGTGAGCGCGCCGCGCAACTGCTCAACGACGTCCAACTCGGTGAGGGGACCTTGTCGCTGCGCACCAACCGACTGTCCGGCGGCGAACGTCAGCGAGTCGCGATCGCCCGGGCGTTGGCGGCCGAACCCGACATCCTGGTGTGCGACGAGATCACCTCAGCGCTGGACGTGTCGATTCAGGGGTCCATCACCGAACTGCTCAGCACCATCAAGGCCGAACGGCACATCTCGCTGCTGTTCGTCACCCACGATCTGGCCCTGGTGCGGACGATCGCCGACCGGGTGCTGGTGCTGCAGAACGGCCGGCTGGTGGAGTCAGGCCTCGCCGCCGACGTCCTCGATCGTCCGCAGGATCCCTACACCGCCGACCTGCTGGCCCACACGCCGACGCTCGACCGGTGGATGGACCTCGGCGACCGCTGATCAGACATGTCCTGAGCGAGGGTGCCGCTCGCCGCCTCCGGCACCTTCTCGCTCAGGACCCTTGATCAGCGCTTTCCTCCCCAGCAATCCGACCCAGAAGCCGTTCGATGCGGCGGCCGGCTTCGGTCAGATTCTCGATGAAGGTCTCGATATCGGCGCCGCGCTCATCGGCACGGTAGTTCAGACAGAACTCATAGACATCGGCGTTCGCGCCGTAGCTGATACCGATGCCCCCCGGGCTGGTGGGCGCGAAGGCGAACCGGACGATCTGGTGAGGATCACCCAGCGAGGTGGTGGACAGGAAATCGGTGGTCAGCCGTCGATAGCCGTCATCGTCGTGCAGCGGGGACGCGACGTTCTCCCGCTCGGCCATCAGCCGCAACCCGAACAGATGCCGGTCGATGGCCTGCCCGCTCTTACAGGCGATCACCTGGCCCTTGTGCGCGGCAAGCGCCTGCTCCAGCTCCGCACGTCCGGCGCGCTCGGCCAGCAACGCCTCCACCAGCGCGACCATTGCGCCGGTGAGCGGCCGCAGGCACTCGGTGCGGCCGGCTTGGTACTCCCGCATGTCGACGGCCTCATAGGTGCTGCGCAGCCGGCCGTAACTGGCGCGTTGCGCGTAGGCCATCACGATCTGGGCCACCGCATCCGAACTCACCCGGAACGGCAGATCGGGCACGGCGATCCCGACCGGGACCGTGTGCACCCGATGCTCGCCGGCCTGCGCCCGATAGCGCTCCACCCGGTTGGCGACCTCGGCCACCACCCCCTCGGGGAGGGACCAGGGCAGCGCTTCTACCGTGTCTGCTGCCCTCGGTGAGTCGTCGGCTGCCCGAGCCTGCGCGAGCCCGATGACGTTCTTCAGCGCCGCGCCGTCGAAGGTGCTGTGCTCGACGTGGACGGCCAGATGACCCTCGGCCAGGGCGATCTGGTAGGTGACCGGCTTGTACGCCCAGGCCTGGCCGATCCCCACGGTCGCCCGCGACAAGAAAGTGTCCTCGTCTCCGGACCCATCGAGATTCACCACGAACAGGGCCCGGGTCAGGCGGTCATAGGTCGCGGCGTTCGCCGGATCGGCCAGCACCGTGGGCAGCAGCCGCGCCAGGGCAGGCGAACCCAGATAGCTGAGCTCGGCGAAGTCCTGCTGGGCCTCCGGTCGGGCGACGATCGTCCCCAGCGCCTGCACCAGCGCAGGACGCGACAAGGGCTGACCGTCGCCGGCGCTGATCGCCACCGCGTAGGGAACTCCGCGCCAGAGCACGACCATTTCCCGGTTCTCGGCATGGTGCAACCCGGCCACGACCGTGTCCGTCCCGGCACCGGGAGCCCGGATGCCGCCGGCCAGGTAGGCGCGCTGGACAGGGTCCACCTGCTCACCACGACCGGTCAGCTCCGGCTCCAGGTCGCCGCGCAGCCAGTCCAGATGGACCGCGGCCAGCCGATGCAGGAAGTCAGCGGCCCGGTCCAGCCCGGTCGCGGCGCCCGGCCAGTTCACCAGGAAGCCGACGCTCGTCGTCAGCGGCAGCGGCTCGCGGACCGTGAGGTAGCCCGCCAGCCAAGCTTCGGCCAGCCAGCTTCGGCCCCGGCGGGCCTCCTGCGCGGCGAAGGCCTCCAGGGCCTGCTGGTGGGCGGCACCGTCCTTGGTCGCGTAGGCCTCCACCACGGCGGCGGTGGCAGCGAACTGGGCCTCATCGGACAGCGGGCCCACCGCAGCGAGATACCGCTGGAGGGTCTGGGCCAACGGGGGCACGGGGAGGGGCTTCATCGACCTGCACCTTCGGGGTTCGGGGACGGGGGTGGATGCACAAGGCGGGCACCCCGGATCCGGGATGCCCGCCGTGTGGTCTGGTGTCGATCAGACTTCGGTGGCAGTGCCGCCGGCAGCCTCGATCTTGCTTCTGGCCGACCCGGTGAACGCGTTCACCTGGACGTCCAGGGTGACCTGAAGGTCGCCGGAACCGAGGACCTTGACGAGGTGACCCTTGCGGACCGCGCCGGCCTCGACCAGGTCGGCCACCGTCACAGTGCCCCCGTTCGGGAACAACTCGGCAAGCTTGCCCACATTGACGACCTGGTACTCGACCCGGAACGGGTTCTGAAAACCGCGCAGCTTCGGCAGCCGCATGTGCAGCGGCATCTGGCCGCCCTCGAAGTTCGCCGGCACGTTCTTGCGTGCGCCGGTGCCCTTCGTACCGCGGCCGGCCGTCTTGCCCTTGCTCGCCTCACCGCGACCCACACGGGTCTTGGCGGTCACGGCTCCGGGCGCCGGGCGCAGGTGGTGTGCCTTCAGCGCCATGTCACTCAACCTCCTCGACGGAGACGAGGTGGATGACGGTGTTGACCATGCCGCGGTAGTTC
>JBKEBV010000165.1:0-17677 GCA_047973315.1 Propioniciclava sp. | reverse complement strand
TCCCTGATCGCCAACTTCATCATGGTGGGGCTCATGCTCACCGTCACCCATCAGGTGCGCCGACCCCGATCGCAGGCCTCGCCCGAAGAGTACGCATCGTTGGACAGCGAGGCGACCCAGGCCCTACCGGTGCTCGCCGACACCGGAGCGCCGCGTCCGGATCCGTCCGCCTTCACCCCGACCTCTCCCCCGGCTCCGGAGGAGGGGGCGCCGTGAACGGGCCCATTCGCGGGGTCTCGGTCCTGGTCATGATCATGTTCGCCGCGATCATGATCAACCAGACCTACACCTACGTGGTCCGCACGCCCTCGCTGCTCGCTGACCCCGCCAACCGCCGCGTCCGGGACGCCGCGTTCGGGAGCGACCGGGGAGACATCCTGGTCGGCAACACCGCCGTGGTCGCCAGCGAACCGGTGGATGACCGGTACGGATTCCAGCGCACCTACGCCGATGGGTCGCTGTACGCGCCGGTCACCGGGTACTACTCGTTCCTCTACGGCGGCAGCGGTCTTGAGCAGAGCTACAACCGACAGCTGTCGGGGATGTCGGATGCCCAGTTCCTCGACCGCATCGTCGATATCGCCACCGGGGAGCCGCCCCAGGGCGCAACCCTGGAGACGACGCTCAACGCCAGCGCCCAGCAGGCCGCTGCCCAGGCCCTCGGTGATCGCCCGGGCGCGGTGGTGGCCCTCGACTACACCACCGGGGCAGTGCTCGCCCTGGTGACCTCGCCCAGCTATGACCCCCGCGACCTGGCCACCCACGATCTGGCGGCGAGCGAGGACGCCTGGAACGCACTCAACGATGACAGCGGTCGTCCGCTGACCAACCGGGCCGCCCGGGAGATCTACCCGCCGGGATCGACCTTCAAGCTTGTCGTCTCGGCTGCGGCCCTCGAATCCGGGCTCACCCCTGACTCCATGCTGGAGTCGCCGCCGTCGGTGAAATTGCCCGGTTCCAGCCACGAGCTACGCAATGCCGGTAGTTGCGGTGCCGAGGAGATCACCCTGGAGCAGGCGTTGACGGTGTCGTGCAACACCGCCTTCGCCAACCTCGGGGGTGACCTCGGCGCTGATGCGCTGCGCGACCAAGCCGAACGGTTCGGCTTCGACGCCGCGCACCTGGACGAGCTCAACGGGGTCGCCTCCCGTTTCCCGGAGGATCCCGACGCCGCCCAGACGATGATGAGTTCGATCGGCGCCTTCGATGTGGCGGCCTCACCGCTGCAGATGGCCATGGTGGCCGCCGGGGTGGCCAACGACGGCGTCGTGATGGACCCCTATGTGGTGAGCAGCGTCCGCGGCCCTGACCTCAATGTTGTGGGGCAGACCTCGCCTAGGCGACTGTCAGTCGCCATGTCGCGCAGCAATGCGGAGCTGTTGCAGGACATGATGGTCAACGTGGTCGACGGTGGCACCGGGCGGCGAGCCCAGATCCCCGGCGTCCGCGTGGGAGGAAAGACCGGGACTGCGGTCACCGGAGAGAGGACGCCCTATGCCTGGTTCGTGGCGTGGGCCGATGACCCGACGGTCGCCGTGGCCGTCTTCGTTCAGGATGCTGGAGTCGACGGTAGCGACGTCTCCGGCGGTCAGTACGCCGCTCCGGTGGCCCGAGCAGTAATTGAGTCAATGCGATGACTGAAGACCATATTCCGCGGAGAGCGCGACAGGATCTGCCCGGTGCCGACCGGGACACCGCTCCGATGAGGCAGGATCCCTCGGCGACCGGAACCGACCACCCGAACGATCGGCCCCGCGTGCTCGGGGGACGCTACGAGATCGGCAGCGTCATCGGCCGCGGCGGCATGGCCGTGGTGAGCCGAGCCCACGACCGTCGGCTCCATCGTGAGGTTGCGGTCAAGGAACTCCGCATCGACCTGGCCAGCGATCCGACATTCCAGGCGCGGTTCCGCCGCGAGGCGCACGCCTCGGCGGGTCTGGGCCACCCCAACATCGTCGCGGTGTACGACACCGGCGAGGAGCGTGACCCCAGCGGCGTCGGCGTCCCCTACATCGTGATGGAATTGATCCACGGCCGGACCCTACGCGAGATCCTCCAGGAGGGGCGCCCGATCCTGCCGCGCCGCGCGCTGGAGTTCACCCAGGGGGTGCTCGCCGCGCTGGCCTACAGCCACCGCAAGGGGATCATCCACCGCGACATCAAACCGGCCAATGTGATGCTGGGCTCTGACGGCACCATCAAGGTGATGGACTTCGGCATCGCCCGGGCCGTGGCCGACACCTCGGCGACGATGACGCAGACCGCAGCCGTCATCGGCACCGCCCAGTACCTGTCACCCGAGCAGGCCCGCGGTGAGACCGTCGATGCCCGCTCCGATGTCTACGCCGCCGGATGCCTGATGTACGAACTGCTGGTGGGACGCCCGCCGTTCCAGGGCGATTCGCCGGTGTCGGTGGCCTACCAGCATGTCCGGGAGACGCCCGTTCCCCCCTCGCAGATCGACCCCGAGGTCACCGCACCCATGGATGCCGTGGTGGGCAAGGCCCTCGCCAAGCGACCCGAGGACCGCTACCAGGACGCTGATGAGATGCGGGAGGACATCAACCGGATTCTCGGAGGGCAACGCGTCGAGGCGACGCTCCCCCCGCCGGTCCCGCCGCTGGTCGCCGCAGCCTCGACCGCCGTCCTCGCCGCCGAGACCGCACAGCTGACCGGTGGTCCGGCGACCACCGGGACCCAGACCGCCGTCGCCGAGGACGACGAGGAGGAGGAAGAGCCGCGGCGCAGCCGGGCCCTGTGGTGGACCATGGGCATCATCGTGGCGCTGTTCGCCATCGGAGCCGGCGTCTTCGTCTACCTGAACGGCGAGCAGGGCCCGCGGACGGTCACCGTCCCCCCGGGGCTGCTCGGACAGACCCAGGCCGTCGCTGAGGAGATGGTCACCGAAGCCGGGCTGGTGCCCGAGGTGAAGACCGTCCAGGGTGCCGACGACAACACCATCGGCACCGTGACCGGGGTCAACCCGCTGTCCGGCACCGATCTGAAGGAGGGGGACCCCGTCACTCTGACGGTCAATGTGGGGCCGGTCAAGGCGACCATTCCGACCGGTCTGACCGGGATGTCCTATGACGAGGCGAAGCAGGCCCTGGAGGATGCCGGCTTCGACAGCGTCCGCCCGTCCGACGCCTCCGAGTCCGACGAACCCCCCTCGGCCAAGGCGAACGAGGTGTTGTCGGTCTCACCCCAGGAGGGCCAGGAGGTCTCCACGGCCGAGACGGTCACCCTGACCGTCGCCACCGGCAAGGCTCGGGTTCCCGAGGGGATCGCCGGCCGGCCGGTCGCTGAGGCCAAGAGCCAGCTGGAGCAGTTCGGTTTCAGCAACTTCACCGAGACCGAGGAAGTCTCGGCCGATGCCGCTCCGGGTACGGTCATCCGCACCATTCCGGCGCCCGGGCTGCGGATCGGCAAGGACGATCCGATCGAGTTGATCGTTGCCGTCGCTCCGCCCGAGCCGACCCCTCCGGCGGAGACGCCGCCGCCGGGCGAAGGGGAGGAGACTCCCTGATGCTGGGCGCGCAGCGGGTTATCGGATCCCTGCGCGGCCACCCGCCCGGGATCCGGGTTCAGCGCGCTGCCATCAGCGGCGCCAGTCCTTGCGCGCGCCGGGGAGCATCGGCGTCCCCGCAGGCGGCGAGCCAGTTGGCGAGCATCTGGTAGCCGCCCTCGGTCAGCACCGACTCGGGGTGGAACTGGACGCACTCGACCGCCAACGTGCGGTGCCGCACCGCCATGATGACGCCCGAGTCGGTCCGGGCGGTCACCTCGAGGTCATCAGGGACCGTCGCCGGATCGATCGCCAACGAGTGGTAGCGGGTGGCGGTCAGCGGGGAAGCGAGCCCGGCGAACACCCCGGCGCCGTCGTGGTGAACCAGCGAGGTCTTGCCGTGCAGCAACTCCGGCGCGCGCCCGACATCACCGCCGTAGGCGACCCCGATCGACTGCAGCCCCAGGCACACCCCGAAGATCGGACGGTGTCCGGCCTGACGGCGCACGATGTCGATACACGCCCCCGCTTCCTCAGGCGTCCCCGGCCCGGGCGAGAGCAGGATCCCGTCGAACGGGTCGGCGAAGTCGTCGGCGGCGAACCGCGGGTCGTCATTGCGCCATACCTCGACCTCGGCCCCGATCTCGGCGAGGTAGGAGACGATGTTATAGACGAAGGAGTCGTAGTTGTCGACGACGAGGATCCGGGCCATGGGCCCATTGTTCCCCATCGGTCGCCGATGGCCCGAACCGCGACGGGGCAGGGCACGGGCCGCCGCGCAGGTTCCATCCGCCGGCCCCGCGGCTGATGCGCTCACGGCCGCGGACGCCACCGGGATTCCTCAGCGCCTGACCGCCGATCGGGGTGCGCCCGGGATGCTGTCAGCGCTGGCGCGCGTAGCGGACCTCGGCGGGGCCCTCGTAGCCGGGAAGGGTGACCTCGCCGGCGGCCTCGACGGCATAGCCCAGCCGGTAGGCGCGCACATACTCGCGGTACAGGTCGAGGTAGTCCGAGTCGTCGAGCGCCCGGCGCATCCGCTGCCGGTCACCGACTGCGGTGATGACGTACGGCGGGGCGTAGGGGACATTGTGCAGCACCACCGTGTTGCCGACGCATTTGATGCCGGTGCGCGACGAGACCCGCTGACCCTGAATGGTCATCGCCTCGGCGCCACCGGCCCACAGGGCGTTGACGACGGCCTGAATATCCTGCTGGTGGACCACCAGGAGGTCCTCGTCGACCCCGGCAGGGCTCACATTGGCCGGTGCATCGGTGAGCGTGACGGTCAGTGCGGGACCCCGAACCGGGGAGGAATCAGCCAGTTCGGCGAGATGCTGCAGATCCTCGCCGGGGGGAGCGGAATCCAGATCGGCCGTCCGCCGGGTCAGGACATCCACCTCGGCCCGCAGTTCGGCGGCCCGCCGCGCCAGCTCGTCGGCACGGTCGGCCTCGGTCGCGACCAACGCCGACAATTCGGTGGTGCGCCCGGGCCGCAGGTCGTCGCCGCGGGAGGCGAGAGCGCTCACCGCCATCATGAAACCGGCCACAACGCAGGCCAGGACGGTCAGGACGCGCAAGGGTGAGGCCGTCGCCGAGAACCGGCGTGCCGCGCGCCTCATCCGGGCTCTCCCCCGCTTCACGGGCACCAGCCTACGCGGGAACACTGAGGTAGGGTTGTCGCGGTTGACGTCGACAAGGAGTGTTCGGTGCCGGAGTCCAAGGGCCGCAAGCAGGCTGAGGCGAAGAAGAAGTCTGCGCGCAAGGAGCGCACCGCCAAGATCCGCTCGGAGAACAAGCGGGCAACGCTCACCAATACCCGCACCTGGGTGGTGCCCACCTTCGTCACCTCCGGCCTAGTGGGCATCCTCTGGCTTGTCGTGTGGTACATCACCGCCGCCACCGGTATCGCCGTGCCGTTCATGACCGACCTGGGCAACTGGAACATGCTCATCGGGATGGGCCTGATCGCCGGCGCGTTCGCGATCTCCACACTCTGGAAGTAGCGGCACCTCCTCCTTTCGCGCCGACCGGGCACACCATTAGGGTGTGGCGGACCACGGACCACGGAGGATCGATGAGCGACACCACAGACGAGAACACCGACGTTTTCCACCCCCACCGCTCGATCGGGGCGACCTCCCACGTCCCCGACCCGGAGAGCGTCCGTGCCGAGGCCCTCGCCGATCCGGTGGGCTACTGGGCCGACCAGGCCGACGAACTGGAGTGGTTCGAACCCTGGGACAGGGTGCTCGACGACTCCCGTGCCCCCTTCTACCGCTGGTTCACCGGCGCGAAGGTCAACATCGTCCACAACTGCCTCGATCGGCACCTCAGCGGGCCCAACAAGAACAAGCTCGCTCTCATCTGGCAGAGCGAGGACGGCACCGAGGACCGGACCTTCAGCTATTTCTCGCTGAACCGTCAGGTCAACATGATGGCGAACGTCATCAAGTCGATGGGCGTCGGGCGCGGCGACCGGGTGACGATCTATCTCCCCCGCATCCCCGAGGTCTTCTTCGCCATGCTCGCCTGCGCGAAGATCGGCGCGGTCCACTCGGTCGTCTTCGCCGGCTTCTCCTCCGACGCGCTCGCGGCCCGCATCGACGACTCTGACTCCAAGCTGGTCATCACCGCCGACGGTTCCTTCGTCAACGGGGCCGTTTTCCCCCTCAAGGACATCGTCGACGAGGCGGTCCGGTTCTCCCCCACTGTGGAGAACGTCATCGTGGTGCGGCGCACCGGCAACGAGGTCGTCATGGACGCCCTCCGCGACCACTGGTACCACGACCTGCTCGCCCTCCCGATCGCCAAGGGCAGCTGCGCCACCGAAGCGATGGACGCCGAGGATCCGCTCTACATCCTCTACACTTCCGGCTCGACGGGAAAGCCCAAGGCCATCCTGCACACCCACGGCGGGTACATGGTGGGCACCTACGCGACCCTGCGGGACACCTTCGACATGCGCGCCGAGGACCGCTGGTGGTGCACCGCCGACCCGGGATGGGTCACCGGTCACTCCTATGTGGTCTACGGGCCGCTCCTCAACGGGGCGACCTCGTTCATGTTCGAGGGGGGACCCACCTACCCGTACCCGAATCGCTGGTGGCAGCTGATCGAGTACTACGGCATCACCACCTTCTACACAGCTCCTACCGCGATCCGGTCACTGATGCGCTTCGGCGAGGCCTGGCCGAACCGGCACGACCTCTCCTCGCTGCGCCTGCTCGGGTCGGTGGGTGAACCGATCAACCCTGAGGCCTGGCACTGGTTCCACCGGGTGATCGGCCGCGGCGAGTGTCCGATCATGGACACCTGGTGGCAGACCGAGACCGGGATGTTCCAGATCACCCAGGTCCCCGGGGAGCCGCAGAAACCCGGGTCCGGCGGCAAGCCGTTCTTCGGCCAGGGCGTCGAGATCCTCGACGATGACGGCAACCAGGTCCCGGCCGGTGAGGAGGGCTTCCTGGTGCTCACCAAGCCGTGGCCGGCCATGCTGCGGACCCTCTACAACGACGACGACCGCTATGTCGACACTTATTGGTCGAAGTACCCGGGGAAGTACCTGGCCGGCGACGCCGCCCGGATGGACACCGACGGGTATGTATGGATCATCGGCCGCACCGACGACGTGATCAAGGTGTCCGGCCATCGCCTCGGGACCGCCGAGGTCGAGTCAGCCCTGGTGTCCCACCCGGCGGTGGCTGAGGCGGCCGCCATTGGGCTACCTCACGACGTCAAGGGCAATGCCATCCATGTGTACGCCGTCCTGCGGATGGGCTTCCAGCCGGGACCCGAGCTGGTCGAGGATCTGCGCAAACACGTGTCGGTTCACCTGTCGCCGATCGCGAAGCCCGATGCCATCGACTTCGTCGACACGCTGCCCAAGACCCGCTCCGGGAAGATCATGCGGCGGGTGCTCAAGGCCCGAGCCCAGGGGCTCGACGAAGGCGATGTGAGCACGCTCGAGGACTGAGCCGGCGGTCAGGTCCACGCCAGCGCGTTGGGGAGCAGGTGGTCCAGCCCGGCGGGGAACAGATCCGGTGACGTGGCGTCGAACAGCCGCCATTCGGCCCAGTAGGTGCCGCCGTCGTCGGCGAAGTATCCGCCAGCGTCGGGGATGGGGGTCTCGACGAGTCGGTGCGCGAAGGTGAAGATGACGTCGTGGCGGCCGGCGCCATCATCGGACATGTTCTCCAGCACGCCGATCGGCACCGGATCGGTGATCTCGATCCCGAACTCCTCGTGGAGTTCCCGCACGAGTGTGGCGGCGGAGAGTTCGAGGAACTCGACCTTCCCGCCGGGAATCCGGTGGCACACCTCGTCCCCCACCCCGAACCGGACCACGAGGAAGCGCTCACCGTCGGGGTGGATGAGGACGCCGTAGGCCTTGACGATGATGCGGGGAGCGTGCGGCCCGGCCATCAGGACTGCGCAGGTTTCAGCAGCGGGAAGAGGATCGTCTCGCGAATGCCGCGTCCGGTGAAGAGCATGACCAGCCGGTCGACACCCATGCCCATCCCGCCCATCGGCGGGGCACCGAGCTCCAGGGCGTTGAGGAAGTCCTCGTCGAGCTTCATCGCCTCCGGGTCTCCCTTCGCAGCGAGCAGGGACTGCTCGGTGAAACGCTCACGCTGCACAACCGGGTCGATCAACTCGCTGAACCCGGTTCCCCGTTCAAGACCGCCGATGATGAGATCCCACGCCTCGATGAGGCCCGGTCTGGAGCGGTGCGGACGGGCCAGCGGCTGGGCGATGGCGGGGTAGTCGCAGACGAAGGTCGGCTGCAGCAGATCGGGTTCGACGATCTCGCCGAACAGCTCGATGGCAAGTTTGTCCACCCCCCATCCGGGATCGAAGGCGATCTCGCGCTCCTCGGCGACGGCCTGGAGATCGGCCAGGGGCGTGTCCAGGGAGACCTCCCGGCCGAGCGCCTCACTCAGCCCGTCGAAGAGCGGCAACCAGCGCCAGTCGCCATCGAGGTCGATGAGGCCGGCAGGAGTGTCGATCTGGCGACATTCCAAGGCGTCGGCGGCATCGCGGATGATCTGCTGGATGATCGCGGCCGATCCCCGCTGGTCCGTCCACGCCTGGTAGGTCTCCAGCATCGTGAACTCGGCGCTGTGGGTGGAGTCGATGCCCTCGTTGCGGAAGATCCGGCCCATTTCGTAGACCCGATCGGCGCCCCCGACCATGGCGCGCTTGAGGTTCAGCTCCAGCGCGATCCGCAGACTCATGTTGATGTCGAATGCGTTGATGTAGGTGTTGAAGGGTCGCGCCGCGGCACCACCGTGGACGAGTTGGAGGACGGGCGTCTCAACCTCGATGAAGCCCTGGCCGTGGAGCGTCTCGCGAATAGAGCGGGTGATGACCGCGCGAGTACGCACCATCTCCCGCGCCTCGTCCCGGACGATGAGGTCGGCGTAGCGCTGCCGGACCCGGGCCTCCTCGGAGAGGTCCTTGTGCAGGGTCGGCAGCGGCCGCAGCGCTTTCGAGGCCAGCGTCCAGGAGGTCGCCATCACCGACAGCTCACCCCGCCGCGAGGAGATCACCCGGCCGGTGACCGAGACGAAATCGCCCAGGTCGATATCGGCCTTCCAGGCGTCGAGGGATTCCTGCCCCACCTCGGCCAGGCTCAGCATCACCTGGAGCCGGTCGCCGTCCGCGCTCGCGGTGAACTGGTCGCCGAGGGTTGCGAAGCACAGCTTGCCGGTGTTGCGCTGGAACATCACCCGGCCGGCGACGCTGACCACCGCGTCGGTCTCCTCACCGGCGCTGAGATGCCCCCAGGTCTCCCTGACCTCGGCGAGGCGGTGGGTTCTCGGCACGCTCACCGGGTAGGGCTCGGCCCCGTCGGTCAGCATCCGTGCCCGCTTGTCCAGCCGGATCTGCATCTGTTCCGTCACCGAGGAACCGGCATCGCCAAGGCGTTCAGCAGCGTTCGTCACGGCGACAAGGATATCGGTCCCCGCCTCCGGCCGCCCGCAGCGCTGCGCCCGCCCGAGGCGGTAGCGTGGCGCCGTCGCAAGGAGGGAGATCCATGGACGACCAGCAGACCACACTCGTCATTCTCGGAGCCTCGGGGGACCTCACCCATCGGCTGTTGCTGCCGGGGCTGGGCACCCTGCTCCATGAGCATCCCGGGGTCAAGGTTCGGCTGATCGGCGCCGCCCACGACGATCTGGAGGCGTCCCAGTGGCAGCAGCGGGTCCGCGAGGGGATGTCCGCCGGCGGCTGCCGGGCCGCCCGGGTGCAATCCATGGTCGATGCGGCGCGCTACGAGCGTCTGGATGTCACCGACGAGACCGCCGTACGCCAGTTCCTCGGCGAGCTCGACGCGTTCGGGGACCCGATCGTGCTCTATTTCGCGCTCCCCCCCGCGATCAGCGAGCGTGCCTGTCAGACGTTGACCCGGATCGACCTGCCCGAGGGTCTGCGGTTGGCGATCGAGAAGCCGTTCGGCACGAGCCTCACCTCGGCGCATGCCTTCAACGAGCTGCTCCAAAGCCTGGTTCCGGAGCGTCAGATCTACCGGGTCGACCACTACCTCGGGAAAGCGACGGTGCTGAACCTGCTCGGTGTCCGCTTCGGGAACCGGATCTTCGAGCCCACCTGGAACAACGCCAATATTGAGCGGGTCGAGATCATCGCCGACGAGACGCTGGCGCTGGAAGGCCGGGCCGGGTACTACGACACCGCTGGCGCCCTGAGGGACATGATCCAGAGCCATCTGCTGCTGGTGATGGCGCTGGTGGCGATGGAGGAGCCGGCGCGGATCGACGACATCGAACTGCGGGACCTGATCGTCCACACGCTCCGGGCGACCCGGGTCTGGGACGACGACCCCACCACCTGGTCGCGCCGGGCCCGCTACACCGCTGGCACCATCAGCGGACGCGACATCGGCGACTACGTCACCGAGCCGGGCGTCGACCCGGAGCACCGCACCGAGACGCTGGCCGAGGTCACCTTCGAGATCCGCAATGCCCGCTGGGCCGGCGTCCCGTTCCGCCTGCGCAGCGGCAAAGCGCTGGGCGATGGGTTCCGGGGCATCGTCGTCAAGTTCCGGCCGGTCTCGCATGTGCCCGAAGGGTTCTCCGGCGAGGCCGCGCCCAACATCATGGTGATCGGTATCGCCCCGGAGTCGATCGCGGTGCAGATCACCACCAATGCCGAGGGCGACCGCTGGGATCTGGAGCAGACCATCCTCGCCGCCGAACTCAGCGAGAGTCCGCTACGCCCCTACGGCGAGATCCTCGAGGGGATCCTCGCCGGCGACCCGCTGCTCAGCGTCCGCGGTGACATGGCCGAACAGTGCTGGCGGATCCTCACCCCTGTGCTCGAGGCCTGGTCCAGCGGCGCGGTCGCCCTGGATGAGTACCGTGCCGGATCCACGGGCCCGGATCACTGGCGGGGATGAGTCTGCATCCGCCCCGCCGGGACAGGAACGATGGCGATGTCCCTCGGTCCACCTCGGCGCCGACAGCGTCGACCTGACAGCGAAAGGGGCGGCACTGCCGCCCCTTTCACTCGCCCGGGTTGAACGCCTTTGATCAGCCCTCGACGCCCCGAAGTTGAGCACAACGGTGTCCCTCCAACGTAACCGGGGGATCCCCACCCCGGTACAGACCTCGGAGGCAACCTCTACCAAGTTGTGACCAACCGTCGTCGGCCATCGCATCGACCCACGACAGGCGGAGGCCGTCGGCGGTCCCCGGCGGCAGGGAAGCGTTGGACTACCATGAGAAGTCGAGTGGCAACGAAGCGACGGGGGGACTGAGGTGCACCAACACCGCCTGCGCCCGCCCCGCGCCACCATCCCACCCCCGCGACTCGTGCCCGCCCCGCCGCCATGATCGGGGTCGTGGTGGTGTGCCACAGCCGATCCTTGGCCGAGGCGGCGGTCTCCTTCGCCTGCGCGGTGGACCAGACCGAGACCCCGCGAGTGCAGATCGCCGCCGGCACCGAGGACGGATCGCTCGGCACCGACGCCCTCGCCATCCGGCGCGCCATCGTCGCCGCTGATTCTGGTGACGGCGTCCTGGTCCTGCTCGATCTGGGCAGCGCCCTGCTGAGTGCCGAGCTCGGGACCGAGTTCCTGCCCGATGATCTCGCTGACCGGGTCCGCATCACCCCAGCCCCGCTCGTCGAGGGGCTCGTCGCCGTGCTGGCCGCCGCGCCGGGTACCGATCTCGCGGGTGCCGACGAGGCCGCGCGCTCGGCACTCACCGCCAAGGAGCGGCACGTCGACGGTGAGGAGCCCGCCCGCCCGTTGCTGATCCGCCGTCCGCCCGTTGCTCCGACCAGTCGCCGCTCCATCGTGTGGCGCGCCCCGGTCACCAATCCGCGGGGACTTCACCTGCGCCCGGCTGCGTCGATCGCCACTGCCCTGGCCGAGGTCGATGCCGATGTCGAGCTCAGCAACGCCAGCACCGGTGCCGGCCCCGCACCGGCGCGGAGCCTGTCCAAGGTGACCGCGCTGCAGGTGAGCCGGGGCCAGGTACTACAGGCCAGGATCCGCGGGCCCGAGGCTGCCCAGGCCCGCGAGGTCCTCGCCGATCTGTCCGCGCGGAATTTCGGCGACGCCACCTCTGACCGTCCGGACAGCCCGGCGACCGGCCTGGCCGCCCGCCGGACCACTCCGCAGGCCGTCGGCCCCTCCGACACCCTCCCGGTGGTCGGCTCGGTCGCCCTGCGGACGTCCGGGCCCGCCACCGTCGGCTACGTTCCCGGTACGGCGAAGGAGGAACTCGCCCGCTACGCCGATGCCGTGGCCGCGGTGGACGGCGAGCTGGCACGGCTGGCCACCGCTGGCGGGGACCCCAGTGGCATCATCGGCGCCCAGACCGTGCTGCTCGCGGACCGGGAACTGAACCACGAGGTCGTCTCCCGGATCACCGAGGGATACAGCGCGGTCGACGCGGTCAGAACCGAACTGTCCCGGGCGGCGCGGGTGTTCGACGAGCTCACCTCGGCCTACCTGCGCGAACGTGCCCAGGATCTCCGCGGACTCCGCCGGCTGTTGCTGCTCGCCCTGATGGGCCATCCGCTGGCCGCCGAGGGTCCCGATGCCCCGCATGTGTGGGTGGTCGACGAACTTGACACGCCGGCGGCGCTGCAACTCGACACCCGGACCTGCCTCGGGGTGATCACCACCACCGGCGGCCCGTACGGCCACGGTGTCCTGACCGCCCGAGCACGGGGCATCCCGGTTCTCACTGGGGTCGCGGTGGCCAGCACCCTGCGCGACGGCGACCAGGTCGCTTTCGATCCACTCACCGCCGAACTGTGGATCGAGCCCGATGACCACCGTCGCCGCGACCTGGCGCATCTCCGGGTCATGCGCCGTCGGGCAGCGCAGCGTGCCCTGGGCGAGGCCCACACTCCCGCCCAGACCTCCGACGGGGTCACCATCCCGGTGCTGGCCAACCTCTCGACGCTGGCCGACGCCGTTCAGGCAGGGCGTTTCGGTGCCGATGGTGCCGGGCTGGTCCGCACCGAGATCCTGTTCGGCTCGCGCACCGAGGCGCCCGACGCCGAGGAGCAGGCCGAGGTGTACCGCACGCTCGCCCGGACGATCGACGGCCCGGTGACAGTGCGGACCTGGGACGCAGGCGCCGACAAGCCGGTCGCCTTCCTCCCCACCGGGCGGATGACCAATCCGGCCTTGGGAACCCGCGGCATCCGGGCGATGCCCCCGCTGGAGGAACTGTTCGCCGAGCAGCTCCGCGCGCTCATGATCGCCGCCCGGGATGTTCCAATCCAGGTCCTGCTGCCGATGGTCGGCGCCCCTGCCGAGGTCCAGTGGGCCCGGACGGTTCTTGAGCGGGTCCGGGCCGAGCTGTCCGCACCGCCGCTGCCACTGGGGATCATGGTGGAGATTCCCGCCGCCGCGCTGCGCCTGGCCGATTTCGCCGAGCTCATCGATTTCGCGAGCTTTGGCACCAATGACCTCGCCCAGTTCACCTGGGCTGCTGACCGCGGCGATCCCGACCAGGCGGGCCTGATCCCGCCCGCCGACCCGGCCGTTCTGGATCTGATCGCGCTCGGCTGCCGTGCCCTGCCCGACGCCCCGATCACCGTGTGTGGGGCCTTGGCCAGTGACACCCGGGTCACCGAACGCCTGCTGAGCCTCGGGGTCACCGCGTTGAGCGTCTCCCCGCCGCGGGTCCCCGAGATCAAGGAGGCCGTCCGTACCTGCTGACTGCCCGGTCTGCCGGGCACACGGCAGCAGTGCGGTCGCCAGCGGAGGTGGACGACCACCGCCCGGCTATACGCGGGAAGGATCGAGAACTGGCCACTCCGACAGATCGATATCGCCCAGACCATGAGGGATCCGGTTCTCGCGCCGGTGCATCCACCAGGTGGCCATCGAGAACGCTGCCTCCGCGGCCGCCAGCCACACCCGGGGTCTCCCTGCGCCGGCCCGCACCAGCAGGTCATGAAGGCGGCCGTCGACGGCCTCACCCGCTTCGGACAGACCCAGCGTCATGCCGCCCGCAGCGACAGCGAGAGCTGCTCGACGGACCGGTCCGAGCAGATCAAGGTCAGCATCGTCGTCAGGACGCAGGCTCGCCCCGACCATCCAGACGCTCAGCGCGGCCCAGGCACCCCGATAGGCGAGGCGGCCACCGGTCGTGAGTCTCCGGGGCTCGATCAGGGCCAGCCCGGCCGCCAGAGTCGAGGAGACCACGCCATGGGCCACGCTGTGGGGGTCATTCACCTGATCGACAAGCCTCTGAACGTCCATGACAAGCAACGTACCCTGCGGCCCAGGACCTGCTGGGCCGAGGAGCGAGGAGGCACCGTCGGCGGGTGGAGGGAGCTGGCGCGACGGTTGGGCGGATGCGACACCCCCCGTCGCCCCGTCGTCAGGGCAGGGCACCCTCGTGGCGGAGCAGCCAGGTCTTACGGTCGATTCCCCCCGCATAGCCGGTGAGGTTCCCGGTGACGCCGACGAGCCGGTGACAGGGCACGACGATGCTCAACGGGTTGCGTCCGGTGGCCGCGCCGACGGCGCGGGCGGCCGAGGGTCGGCCCAGTGCGGTGGCGATCTCTCCGTAGCTGCGGGTCTGGCCGTAGGGGATCGTGCCCAACCGTTCCCACACCGCGTTCTGGAACGGGGTGCCTTCCGGGGCGAGGGTGAGGTCAAAATCGGTCCGGGTACCGGCGAAGTACTCCCCCAGTTGGCGTACAGCCTCGTCGGCGATCGTGTCGTCGGCTTCGCCCAGGTCTTCCGCCTCGGGCTCGTGGGCCTGCCCCTCGGTGTACAGCCCGGTGAGGGCGTCGTCGCCGCTGACCACCAGGGTCAGCGGGCCGATCGGTGAGTCGATGATGCGGTGACGCGTCATGATGCCTCCGTGGGTTGATGATTGATGGGGTGATCGTCGACCGCCCACAGGTACTGGGTGGCATACGCCCGCCAGGGTCGCCAGCGTTCCGCGCGACGCACCAGGGGTCCGTCCAGCTGGCCCCCCAGGCGCTTACCGGCCCGGCGGAGACCCAGATCTGTGGCCGGGAAGGCGTCGGGGTCGCCGAGGGAGCGCATGGCGACCATCTCGGCGGTCCACCCGCCGATGCCCGTCAGTGCGATGAGGGTGGCGCGGGCAGCGTCCCGGTCGGCACCCGGACCCAGGTCAAGACTCCCCTCCGTCAGCGCACCGACCAGCCCGCGCAGCGTGGCGAGCCGGCTCGCAGGGACGCGCAGGCCGTCGGGCCGAAGGTCCACCAGGTCAGCGGGCTCCGGGAAGAGATGCGTCAACCCGCCGACCGGGTCACTCACCGGCTCCCCATGGCGTTCGACCAGACGCCGCGCATGGGTTCGCGCTGCAGCCGTGGACACCTGCTGTCCGAGGACGGCCCGGATCGCGAACTCCGCGCCGTCGACGGTCCGCGGGATCCTGCGCCCAGGGGCTGCCGCGATCAGCGGCGCCAGGATCGGGTCCTCGGCGAGTGCCGCATCGACAGCGACCGGGTCGGCATCAAGGTCGAGCAGCCGCCGACAGCGGCCGATGGCGGGGGTCAGGTCGGCAGGATCGCTCAGGTGCAGCGTGGTCGCGATGTGGTCAGTGCGCGGGGCGAGGCTGACGAGCCCGGGCCCGTGGGGCAGCCGGAGGGTACGACGGTAAGCGCCCCGACGCCACTCCTCCACCCCGGGCACGCCGGTCGCGGCGAGGTGACCGAAGACGTTGGACGGGTGGAACGGCTGCCGGAAACTGAGCCGGAGGTGGATCTCCAACAGATCGCAGCCGCTCCCCACCACGCCGCCCGGCACGGAGCCGCCGGCGGGCGCGGACGCCCGGGAGGCTGCGGGAGTGCGGCTGCGCACCGATCTGCCCCGCCGCGAGGCGGACCCTCCGGCCCGCAGTTCGGTCGGCGTCGCCGCGTAGGTCTCGGCGATCGTGCCGGTGAAGGAACGCAGCGACCCGAATCCTGCGGCAAAGGCCACCTCGGCCAACGGTAGCTCGGTGGTCTGCAGGAGCACCCGGGCGGCATGCGCCCGCTGAGCCCGGGCGAGCCCGACCGGCGTCGCGCCCAGTTCGGCCCGGGTGAGGCGTTGCACCTGGCGAACGGAGTAGCCCAGCCTCGAGGCGAGCCCCGCGACGCCGTCCCGGTCGACCACACCGTCGCCGATGAGGCGCATGGCCCGGGCGGTGACGTCGGCGCGGATGTCCCACTCCGGCGATCCCGGGACGGCGTCGGGCCGACACCGCTTGCAGGCCCGGAAGCCGACCGCCTGCGCAGCCGCACTGCTCGCGTGGAAGGTGCAATTCCGCGGCGCGGGCGTCCGGGCCGGACAGCTCGGCCGACAGTAGATCCCGGTCGATGTGACCCCGGTGACGAAGGTCCCGTCGAAGCGGGCGTCCTTGCTGGCCACGGCTGCCAGGCAGGTGTCACGAGTGGGCATCATCCGTCCATGATCCCGCGACGGACACGGGCCGTCGAGCAGGAAAACGACACCGCGACGATCAGGTTCTGGATCCCGCTGGGCAATCCTTGGCAGGCCCCGATGTCGAGACCATGGCATCAGGCCGCGAGGACCAGCACGGCAGGCATGGCGACCAGCGCCACGGCGACGGTCACGGTGGTCATGAAGGTTGACACCCGGACATCGAGGCCGGCCTCATCGGTGAATCCCGAAACCATCGCCGCCATCGGGGCGGCGATCACCATGGTGAGGGTGGCCTTGTCGGCAACGCTGAACGGGAGCACCAGCCAGAGCACCGCGGTCGCAGCGGCAAGCACGGCCCAGCGGGTCGCGAGATACCGGGTGGCTTCTGCGAGGGCGCCCCGGTCCAGGGCGAGTTCCAGGCCGACGCCGATCATGAGCATCGCGATGAAGGTGTTGGCGCCACCGATGGTGGCGGTGAAGGCGACGATCCCTGACGGCAGGCTGATATCGGCCAGCCCCAGGACGAGCATGCCGACATAGGCGAGGAACACCGGCGAGGAGAACACGCTCCGGAGGAACCTGCGTCCGCTGGGGCGTTCGCCGGAGGCCAGCGCCATGCCCCCCGCATAGCCGAGACCTGCCGCGCCGATGGCGTTGCCGATGTCGAACATCGAGGCGACGACGATGGCCTGCGGTCCCATCACGGCCGACAGATAGGGGATGACGAATAGACCGATGTTGAAGTTGCTCACGTTGAGGACGCCGAAGGCCTGCGCCGCTCGCCCCCGGCGGCGCTCCACCAGCACGGTGGCGAGTTGCCCGGCCACGATGACGAGAAACCCGAACAGGGTGAACCACAACAGTTCCGGGCCGATCTCGAAGGCGTCGAAGTTGGTGATCACCGCACACGGAAGCGTGACTCTGACCGCGATCACCGACAACGGGGTGAAGTCGCGGCTCGTCAGCCAACCGATGCGTTTGAGGACCTGCCCGAGGAGGATGATGGCAACGATCACCGCCGCCTGCCCCAGTACCTCCACATCGCCTCCCGGACCACGAGGCTATCCCGAACCCTGCGTCGGCGAGGTCGTTCGACCTCCGCCCGCCGCCACCCGGCCCGGCGGTGGTGGTGCGCGAGGGCGGTTGTCGGCGCTCGGTGGCGCGCTGAACCGGGCGCCCCGGCTGCATTTGTGAGTGAGTACTCACTCACCTACACTGGCCGCCGTGTCCCGAGCCCGCCCCATGCCCGCCGAAGAGCGCCGTCAGGCCCTCATCGACGCCAC
>JBKEBV010000146.1:0-14933 GCA_047973315.1 Propioniciclava sp. | reverse complement strand
TCGGCAAGATCGGCGGCCTGCAGCGCCGCGACGACGCTGTTCAGGTCACCGGCGAGCACCTGGTCGAGGTTGTAGGCCTTGTAGCCGATGCGATGGTCGGCGATGCGGTTCTCGGGGAAGTTGTAGGTCCGAATGCGCTCACTCCGGTCGACCGTACGCACCTGGGAGCGGCGCGTCGCCGAGGCCTCGGCCGCAGCGATCTCCTCGGCATGGGCGACGAGTCGGGCCCGCAGAATTCTCATCGCCGAGGCCTTGTTCTGCAACTGGCTCCGCTCGTTCTGGCAGGTCACCACCACCCCGGTCGGCAGATGGGTGATCCGGACGGCCGAGTCGGTGGTGTTGACGCCTTGGCCACCTTTGCCCGAACTGCGGTACACGTCGATCCGCAGATCATCGGGGCTGATCTGGATCTCCTCGCTGTCATCAATGTCCGGCATCACCAGGACCCCCGCCGCCGAGGTGTGGATCCGCCCCTGGGTCTCGGTGACCGGAACCCGTTGCACCCGGTGCACGCCGCCCTCGAATTTGAGCGCGCCGTACGGCATGTCCTCACCGCCACCCGACCCCCGCGCCCGGATGCCCACCGTGACCGCCTTGACGCCGCCCAGGTCGGTCTCGGTGGAGTCGAGAATCTCGACACCCCACCCACGGCTGTCGGCGTAGCGGGTGTACATCCGGAGCAGGTCACCGGCGAACAGTGCCGATTCCTCCCCGCCCTCGCCCGATTTGATCTCGATCAGCGCATCGGCGCTGTCGTGGGGATCGCGTGGTGCCAGGAGCGCCGCGAGCCGCTCCTCGGCCGCCACCAGCCGACCCGCGAGGGTATCGGCCTCGGCAGCGAACCCGGCATCCTCATCGGCGAGTTCACGTGCGGCCGCCAGGTCCTCCAAAAGGGTGTCACGCTCCTCGAGGGCTCGGATGAGCGGCGCCAGTTCCGCGTACCGGCGTCCCACCCTCCGGGCTGCTGCGACATCGGCGTGGGTGGCCGGATCGGCAAGTTTCGCCTCCAGCGCGGCGAACTCCGCGCGCATCGCATCCACTGCCTCGAACATCGGTCTCCGCTCGTCACCTGCCGGGGAATGATGATGCGCCGGGCACGGACCAGTGGTCCGCACCCGGCGCATTCAGGTCGCTACTTCTTGGGGCCGTAACGCCGCTCGAAGCGAGCCACACGACCGCCGGTGTCAAGGATCTTCTGCTTGCCGGTGTAGAACGGGTGGCACGCGGCGCACACCTCGGCGTGGATCTGCCCGCCCGGGGCCGTGCTGTGGGTCGTGAACGTGCTGCCGCAGGTGCAGGTCACCTGGGTCTCGACGTAGTCGGGGTGAACACCCTGCTTCATCTGGTTCTCCTGATCTGATCGGGCGCCGGGTCGCCATCGGTATCGACCCCGTCGGGTGGGGTCTGGCGTGAACCGGAACCAACGAACAAGTATGCCGCAGGTGGGTACCAATGCCCAAACAGGCCCTACTCGGGCCACCGCTCGTCGCCCCCGGTAGATCTGCTGGGGACGGCCCTGCCGTTCACCCGGCGCCACCAGAGCCCCGCGGTGCCCACGCGACCCCGGAACCGTTCGACGCGGGTCCGGGCGCGGACGGCTACTCGGCGCTCGGTGTGGTCCTGCTGATGACGTGAAGGAACTCGAGGTTCGTCTGCGTCTTCTTGAGGCGGTTGATCAGCATCTCCAGCGCAGCCTGATCCTCCAGCCCCGAGAGCACCCGGCGAAGCTTCCAGATGATGGCGAGTTCCTCGCGGGTGAGGAGTTGTTCCTCACGGCGGGTCCCGGAGGCGACGGAGTCGATGGCGGGGAAGATCCGCTTGTCGGCCATCTCACGGCGCAGCCGCAGCTCCATGTTGCCGGTTCCCTTGAACTCCTCGAAGATCACCTCATCCATCTTCGACCCGGTCTCGATCAACGCGGTGGCCAGAATGGTCAACGACCCGCCGTCCTCGACATTGCGGGCGGCACCGAAGAACTTCTTGGGCGGGTAGAGCGCGGCCGAGTCCACACCACCGGACAGGATCCGGCCCGATGCCGGTGCCGCCAGGTTGTAGGCCCGCGAGAGCCGGGTGATCCCGTCCAGCAGGACGACGACATCCTTGCCCATCTCGACCAGTCGTTTGGCACGCTCGATCGCCAGCTCGGCGACCGTGGTGTGGTCGTCGGCGGGCCGGTCGAAGGTCGACGCGATGACCTCACCCTTGACCGAACGTTGGAAGTCGGTGACCTCCTCGGGTCGCTCATCGACCAGCACCACCATCAGGTGCACCTCAGGATTGTTGGTGGTGATGGAGTTGGCGATCGACTGCATCACCATGGTCTTGCCAGCCTTCGGCGGCGACACGATGAGACCACGTTGACCTTTGCCGACCGGCGCCACCAGGTCGATGATGCGTCCGGCCATGTTGGTCGGCGTCGTCTCCAGGCGCAGGCGTTCCTGCGGGTAGAGCGGGGTGAGCTTGCTGAAATCGGGCCGGTCGCGGGCCTCGGACGGATCCTTGCCGTTGACGGTGTCGATCCGCACCAGCGGGCTGTACTTCTGACGTTCACCCTCCCGCTGCTGACGCATGGCGCCGGTGACGATATCGCCCTTGCGGAGCCCGTTCTTGCGGACCATCGACAACGACACGTAGGCGTCCGAGGGGCCGGGCAGGTATCCGGAGGTACGCACGAACGCGTAGTTGTCGAGCACGTCGAGAATGCCCGAGATCTCACTGAGCACGTCACCCTCGGCGACGGTCGGTTCGGCCTCCATCCGATCCATCTGCCCTCCACCGGAGCGGCTGCGCCGGTTGTTGCGGTCCCGGTTGCGACGGCGTCGGTTCCGTCGGCTGTTACCGCCGGCATCATCGTCATCGCGGCCGCGGTTCTGGTCGTTGCCGCCTCCGCGCTGCTCCTTCGCGGGTTCTGCCGATCCCTCGGGGCGGCGTCCGCTGTTCGCCAAGGCCTCCAGCCGCGAAGCGACATCGTCGTCTCCTCCGGACTCGCCGTCCCGCTGGGGCGGCTCACTCCGGGGAGCAGCAGCGTCCTGGTCACGTCGTTCGCGGCGCTTCGGTGACCGGTTCGGCGAGGGATCGTCCCGGTCCGGCAGCGCCGGCTGCTCGGAGGCCTTCGCTGCCTTCGGCTCCACGCGCTTGCGGCGCGGCTTCTCCTCGGACGCACCGCCGCCGGATCCACCCTGGGACTGTTTGATCGCGGCAATGAGATCGGCCTTGCGCATGGCACCGGCGCCCTTGATGCCGAGGGATGCGCCGACCTTCTTCAGGTCGGGCAGAAGCATCTGATCGATGTTGGTCACACATGTCCTTTCGGGGACCCGGGTTCCTTTTTCACCGGGCTGGACAGGCGGGCACCGTACCGACAACGGCAACGGTCACCTGTGCAGAAGTGGGGCCTCAGGTCACAAACGGCACGAACAGCAGTGCCTGGTGGGGGAAAGTTACGCTGAAGCGTTGGTCACGATGCTAGCACGCGCCACCCCGGACGCGTCGAATCCGGATGCAGCGTGCCCCAGGCGAGGATCCCTGACCACACCAGCACCACCAGCCCCAGGCCGATCCCGGCGTTGTCGATGACTTGGTTCCCCAGGGAGTAGGTGAGTTCCACCCCGTCGCCTCCCGGCAGCTGCTTGAAGGGCGCGTGCAGCGTCCAGATCGCGTAGAACAGCCCCAGGACGCGCAGCGATCCCGCCAGCTCGGTCCGCCGGAGCAGGACCACCGTGAGGGGGACGATCCACACATAGTGGTGCGACCAACTGATCGGCGAGGCGAGCAGGCTGGTGATCCCGGCCAGACACACCGCCAACTGCTGCTCGCCCGCGCGGTGGACCAGCACCGAGACCCAGACTCCGCCGACGACCACGAGCGCGCTGAGAACCAGACCGCCGACACTCAGCTCGCCCACCAGTCGCGCCCACGCACCCATGATCGACTGGTTGGTCTTGAACTCGATGCCGGCGTTGATGCCGGAGTCCCCACCGGCCAGACCACCCCAGTAGTGGAGGGATTCCGCCGGGAGCAGCAGGAAGCCGAGCGCCGTGGCGCCGCAGAAGCTGGCGAAAGCCACCAGACCCACCTTCCGCCGTCCGGCGAAGAACTCGTAGGCCGCAACGACGGCTGGCGTCAGCTTCACCGCCGTCGCCAGTCCGGTGAGCACCCCCTCGGGAAGGAGCCGTCGCGGCCACAGCCGCGGTCCCGGCATGGAGTCAAGCACCACCGCCGCCACCAGCAGCACCCCGAGCTGGCCGAAACCGAGGGTCTCGCGCACCGGCTCGGCCAGCCACAACGCGGCCGTGGCTGCCAGTGACAACGTCCACCCGGTCAACCCGAGGCGGTACAGGATCGCCATCAACAGGACAACGGTCACCGCGATCCAGGCGACCTGGGCGACTGCGAGGGGGAGCAGTCCGAGCGGCACAGTGAAGAGCGCGGCGAACGGCGGGTAGATCCACGGTAGGCCCTCGGCGTCGTAGATGTCGCCGCCGCTGCGCAGCAGCTCACCGGTGCGACGGTAGACGTCGAGATCGATCATCGCCGGCGCCCACGGGTCGAACGATCCCCCGGCGATGGTGATGGCGCCGACCCACAGCGCCGCCGCGAACGGTGGCGCGAACCAGATCAGCCAGCGCCACCCCTCGTCCCTCGTCCGGACGCCCGCCGTGTCAGCCAAGACTGTCCGCAGCCCGCAGGAAGGCCTCCTGCAACCCCTGGTAGTCCCGAGCCACCGGGAACTGCGGGAACTCGGCCACCACTGCGTCCGGAGGGCAGAACAGAATGCCGGCCTCGGCCCGGCTGAGCATGCCGGTGTCGTTGTAGGAATCGCCGGTCGCCACGACCCGCAGGTTGAGCGACTGGAGTGCCGCCACCGCCTTGGTCTTCTGATCCGCCTGCCGAAGGCGGTAGCCGACGATCCGGTCCGCATCGATCTCAAGATCGTGACACAGCAATGTCGGATGCCCCAGGTGGGCCATGAGCGGCATGCCGAACGGGTAGAAGGTGTCGCTGAGGATCATCACCTGGAAGCGTTCCCGCAACCAGTCGAGGAACTCCGCCGCGCCCGGCAGCGGACCCAGCCCGGCGATCACCTCCTGTATCTGGCTCAGCGACACCTGGTGCTCATCGAGCACGCGCAGCCGGTGGCGCATCAACTCGTCGTAGTCGGCGATATCGCGGGTGGTGAGTCTCAGCGCTTCGATGCCGGTCCGCTCGGCGACGTTGATCCAGATCTCGGGGACGAGCACACCCTCCAGGTCGAGACAGGCCATCAGCACGGCTCAGGCCCCCTCGACGCGCAGGACGCGCACCGGATCGGTGACATCGCCGCCGCGTTCCAGTTCGGCGGTGATGGCGCGGACGGCAGCATCCGGGGCCACGTGGGTGGCGATGCCCAGTCGAGCGTGACGATCATCGTCGGGGATCTGCTCCTGCCGCACGGTCTGGATGGACACCTGGTGGGCGGCCATCACCGTGGCGATGCGGGCCAGCACCCCGGGCTCGTCCCGGACCCGCAACGCCAAGTAGTAGCGGGAGGTGACCCGGCCGGGATCGGTGATCCCCGGGGTGGTATAGGCCGACTCCCCCGGACCGGCGACGCCCCGGAGACGGTGACGCGCCGCAGTCACGACATCGCCCATCACCGCCGACGCTGTCGGCGCTCCGCCGGCACCGGGGCCCATGAACATGAGCTGTCCGGCATTGGTCGACTCGACGAACACCGCGTTGAAGGCCCCGCGGACGCCGGCCAACGGGTGATCCTGGGGCACCATCGTCAGGTTCACCCCGACGGCGATCGATCCGTCGGGGCTGATCTGACACTGGGCGAGCAGCTTGAGCACACACCCGAGTTGCGCGGCAGCCGCGACATCCTCGACGGTGACCTCGGTGATCCCTTCCGAGGTGACATCGTCCAGGGTGACTCGGGTGTGGAAGGCGAGCGAGGCCAGGATTGCTGCCTTGGCGGCGGCATCAGCGCCGCCGACGTCCGCGGTGGGATCCGCTTCGGCGTAGCCGAGTGCCTGGGCCTCGGCGAGCGCGGTGGCGAAGTCAGCCCCCGTGGTGTGCATCTGGTCGAGAATGTAGTTGGTGGTGCCGTTGACGATTCCCTTGACTGCCAGGACGGCGTCTCCCACCAAGGACTCGCGCAACGGTCGGATGATCGGAATGGCTCCGGCCACCGCGGCCTCGTAGTACAGGTCGACATCGGCCTTCTCGGCGGCGGCGAACAGTTCACCGCCGTGGGTGGCGACCAGGGCCTTGTTGGCCGTCACCACCGAGGCGCCGTGGCTCAGCGCCTCGATGATCAGGGCGCGCGCCGGCTCGATGCCGCCCATCAGCTCGATCACCACGTCGACGTCATCGCGGGCCACCAGCGAGGCGGCGTCGGTGGTGAACAGCGACGGATCGATGCCCGCGCGCGGTCCGGGCGTTCTGACGGCAATGCCGACCAGCTCGAGCGGCCGACCGACCCGTGCCCGCAGGTCATCGGCAGAATCGATCAGCAGGCGCGCCACCTGGGCGCCCACCGTGCCGCAGCCGAGCAGGACGACCCGCACAGGAGCCCCGGAAGTCATCATCATGTCTGGCATGTTCCTCGCGTTGATTACTCAGCCAACCCCGCGTCGAGCGCCATCAGATCCTCGAGGGTCTCCCGACGCAGCAGCGTGCTGATCCTACCGTCCCGGACAGCCACCACCGCTGGTCGCGGGGTGTAGTTGTAGTTACTGGCCATCGAGCGGCTGTAGGCACCCGCACCCGGCACAGCCACCAGGTCGCCCGGCGCGAGGTCGGCAGGCAGGAAGGTGTTGCGGACCAGGATGTCGCCGCCCTCGCAGTGGAGGCCGACCACCCGGGAGAGAACCGGGGTGGCCTCACTGGCACGGCTGGCCAGGACGGCGGAGTACTCGGCCGCATACAGCGCGGGGCGGATATTGTCACTCATCCCGCCGTCGACGCTGATGTAGCGGCGCGACTGTCCGCCCCCCAGGTCCACCATCTTGGTGGTGCCCACCGTGTAGAGCGCCGTCGCGGCGGGACCACTGATGGCACGCCCCGGTTCCACCGAGAGATGCGGCACCGCCAGCCCGGACGCCTGACATTCGTGCTCGACGATGGTCCGCAACCCGGCGGCCAGGTCGTGGACACTGGCCGGACTGTCGTCGACGGTGTAGGCGATACCGAAACCACCGCCCAGATCGAGCTCAGGAAGGGCGACCCCGGTGGCCTCCTGGAACTGACTCATCAGCCGGAGCGTCCGGCGGGTGGCCACCTCGAAACCGTCGGTGTCGAAGATCTGGGAGCCGATATGACTGTGGATGCCGCGCAGGTCGATCGCAGCGCTGTGGTAGCACCGCACCAGCGCCACGAGCGCCTGACCGCCAGCGATGGAGAAGCCGAACTTCTGGTCCTCGTGCGCGGTGGCGATGTACTCATGGGTGTGCGCCTCCACCCCGGTCGTCACCCGGACCAGGGCCTGCGCCCTCACGCCCAGTTCGGTGGAGACTTCCTCGATCCGGCCGATCTCATCCGGCGAGTCAACGATGATGCGGCCCACCCCCCGGGTCAGCGCGAGCCGCAGGAGCTCCTCGGACTTGTTGTTCCCGTGCAGTCCGATCCGCGCCGGATCAACGCCGGCCCGCAGCGCCAGGGTCAGCTCGCCGATGCTGCTCACATCCAGGAACAACCCTTCCTCGGTGATCCAGCCGGCGATGGTCGCGGTGAGGAAGCTCTTGGCGGCGTAGTAGACCGTCCAGTCACTGAAGGCCTGCCGCCAGGTGAGTGCCCGGCCCCGGAAGTCGAGTTCGTCGACCACATAGACCGGGGACCCGCACTGCTCGACGATCGCCGAGGCTGCCATTCCCCCGATGCGGACCTCCCCGTCGCCGCCTCGCGTCACGGTCTCGCTCCACAGCCCGTTCGCCAGCACGTTGGGGTCCGACGGCTTCTCCAACCACACCGGAGCCGCAGACGTGGCATCAGCATGGATCGAACCGGCGACGTGCATGTGGGTCATGGGCGCAACTGTGCCAGAGTTGACTCCGCCGACGGCGGTCCCGCCAGCGCGCGGACTCACCGCGATGGTGCCGAACCTCCCCGACGGGGTGATAGGCTGACCGTCGGCCCGCATCACTGGCGCCGGCCCCCATAGCTCAGGGGATAGAGCACCGCCCTCCGGAGGCGGGAGCGTAGGTTCGAATCCTACTGGGGGCGCCACCTTGTTCCCGGTCTCACCGTTCGTCGGTGGTCACAAGCATCTCCCCCGCGTGGGTAGTTGTGGCCGCCCGGCCCGCCATGGTTATCCTTCCTGTAGGCGCCATCCACGGGGTGGCGCACGGGCGAACGGAAGAAGGCGATGGTGGCGACTGCGCCGGACGACAATGTGGTGAACGGTCAGACCGATTTCGGAGCCAACGACTGGCTCATCGATGAGATGTTCGCTCAATACACCCAAGATCCGAATTCCGTCGATGAGGCGTGGCGCGCCTTCTTCGCCGACCGACAACCAACCCAGGCCCCCTCCCCAACTCCGACCGCCTCACCTGCCCCGCGAGCCGCGGCCACGCCATCAGTTCCGCGCCCGCACTCGGGGACCAACGATCCGGCGCCGGCGGGGATGCGCAGGCCAGCACCGCTCCATCCGGCCTCGCCCTCCCCGGAACCGGTGTCGTCCGCGACCCGGGACATCCACGAACTCGCCTCGCCGGACTCCCCCGCCGCCCCGACGACGGCGGAGACCGAGCCGCTCGCCTCCCCGGCACCGACGCCCCGCGCCGAGGCCGGTCCGGCTCCCCGGACGGGATCGACGGCCCGGCTGTCGGCCAATCGTCCCGGCGCGAAGGGTCGGGTGAAGCAAGCCCAGGCCCCGACGACGGCAACCCTGCGGGGAGCACCGATGCGGACCTCCCGCAACATGGACGCCTCGCTCACCATGCCGACCGCGACCAGCGTCCGCAGCGTGCCGATGAAGCTCGTTATCGACCAGCGCGACATCATCAACCGTCATCTGGCGCGCACCACCGGCGGCAAGATCTCCTTCACCCACCTCATCGGGTACGCCATGGTCAAGGCCTTGGCCATGGTCCCGGACATGAACAACGCCTACGACGAGATCGACGGTCGTCCGACCCTGATCACGAACCACCAGGTCAACCTCGGCCTAGCGATCGATCTCCCGCGCCCCGACGGAACCCGCCAGCTGATGGTTCCCAATATCAAGGGCGCCGACTCGATGAAGTTCCGCGAGTTCTGGCACGCCTACGAGGGCCTGGTCACGCGCGCTCGCGACGGAAATATCACCGCCGATGACTTCGCCGGCACCACCGCCACTCTCACCAACCCTGGCGGTATCGGCACAAACCATTCGGTGCCGCGGCTGATGAAGGGCCAAGGCCTCATTCTGGGCGTCGGGTCGATCGCCTACCCGCCGGAGTTCCAAGCCGCATCGGACCAACGCCTCCGCGAACTGGGCGTCTCCAAGATCACCACCTTGACCAGCACCTATGACCACCGGGTGATCCAGGGCGCGACCTCGGGTGAGTTCCTCAAGGTCATGCACGACCTGCTCATCGGGGAACACGGGTTCTACGACGACCTCTACCTCTCGTTGCGGGTGCCCTACCTGCCCCTGCGCTGGGCCTTCGACGACTCCGCCCACCGTTCCTACGAGCTGAGCAAGGGTGCCCGGGTCATCCAGTTGATCAACGCCTTCCGGACCTGGGGCCACCTGATGGCCGACATCGACCCGCTGGAGTACCAGCAGCGTTCCCACCCCGAACTGGAGCTCGATGCCCACGGTCTGTCGATCTGGGACCTCGACCGCGAGTTCCCCGTGGGGGTCTTCGGCGACCACCAGAACGAGACGATGACGCTGCGGGATGTGCTCTACCAGCTGCGGGGCAGCTACTGCGGGCACGTCGGGGTGGAGTACATGCACATCGCCGACACTGCGAAGCGGCGCTTCCTGGAGTCCTACTTCGAGACGCCGATCATTCCCTGGGAACGGGACGAACACCTCCGGATCCTCGACAAACTGAACGAATCGGAGATCTTCGAGACCTTCCTTCAGACGAAGTTCGTCGGTCAGAAGCGGTTCTCCCTCGAGGGTGCCGAGTCAACCATCGTGCTGCTCGATGAGATCTGCGATCTCGCCGCCGAGGCCGACCTTGACGAGGTCACCATCGGGATGCCGCACCGGGGGCGGCTCAATGTGCTGGCCAATATCGTCGGAAAGAGCTACAGCCAGATCTTCCGCGAGTTCGACGGCCGGGTCGACGCCAACCAGACCATGGGGACCGGTGACGTCAAGTATCACCTTGGCGCCGAGGGCGAGTTCACCTCGCTGGGCGGCAAGACGATCCGCACCTCGGTGGCGGCCAACCCGTCCCACCTGGAAGCGGTCAATCCAGTGGTGGAGGGCATTGCCCGGGCCAAGCTCGACGCCAGCGGCGACCCCGAACGATTCGGCGTCGTCCCGCTCCTGCTGCACGGGGATGCATCCTTCGCCGGCCAGGGAGTGGTTTATGAGACCCTGCAGATGAGCCAGCTCCGCGGCTACGCCACCGGGGGGACCATCCACATCGTGGTGAACAACCAGGTCGGGTTCACCACAGCACCGAGTGAGTCGCGGACCTCCTTTTACAGCACCGACGTCGGCAAGGTGATCGGCGTCCCAATCTTCCATGTCAACGGCGACGACCCGGAGGCCGTCGCCCGGGTCGGACGGCTGGCGTTCACCTACCGCCAGCGGTTCCACACCGACGTCATCATCGACCTGGTCGCTTACCGCCGCCGCGGTCACAATGAGGGCGACGACCCCAGCTTCACCCAACCGATGATGTACGACCTGATCGAGCAGAAGCGCAGCGTCCGTAAGCTCTACACCGAGGCGCTCATCGGTCGCGGTGACATCTCGACCGAGGACGCCGAGGAGGTCATGGCCCGCTTCCGGCAGCGCCTGGAGGGCGTCTTCAAGGAAGCGCGGGAGGCCAGCGATGAGGACGACACCTACCACCGTGCGCCGTTCTACCCGGTCAAGCTCGGCCGGGAACAGGGCACGGCCATCTCCCGAGCGGTCATGGACCGTATCGCCGACGCCCAGATCACCTTCCCCGCAGGCTTCACCGTGCACCCGAAGGTGCTGCCGCAGTTGCAGCGCCGGGCCGAAGCGATCCGCACCGGACCCATCGACTGGTCGACCGCGGAGACCTTGGCCTTTGGGTCGCTCCTCATCGAGGGCCGTACCGTCCGGCTGACCGGTCAGGACAGCCGACGAGGGACGTTCTCCCAGCGCTTCGCCGGTGTGGTCGACCGCCACACTGCCGAGGAGTTCATCCCACTGAAGTACCTGACCACCGATCAGGGACAGTTCCACGTCTTCGACTCGCTGTTGAGCGAGTACGCCGTGATGGGATTCGAGTACGGCTACTCGGTCGCCTCGCCCCAGGCGCTGGTGCTCTGGGAGGCCCAGTTCGGTGATTTCGCCAACGGCGCGCAGACCGTCGCCGATGAGTTCATCTCCTCAGGCACGGCGAAGTGGACCCAGAAGTCGGGTGTTGTGCTGCTGCTTCCCCACGGCTACGAGGGTCAGGGCCCCGACCACAGTTCGGCGCGGATGGAGCGCTGGTTGCAGCTCTGCGCCGAGGACGCCTTCGCCGTCTGCCAGCCGTCGAGTCCCGCCAGCTACTTCCACCTGCTGCGCACCCACACCTATGTCAACTGGCACCGGCCCTTGGTGATCATGACGCCGAAGTCGATGCTGCGCAGCAAGCGGGCCGTATCGCGCCCGGAGGACTTCACCAGCGGCTCCTGGCAACCGGCGATCGGCGACGAGACGATCACCGACGCCAGCCTGGTCCAGCGGGTCCTGCTGTGTTCGGGAAAGATCCGTTGGGAACTGATCGCCGAACGCGAGAGGCGTGGGGCCGAGCAGGCGGTGGCCATCATCCCGTTGGAACGGCTGTACCCGCTCCCCACCAAGGCACTGGCGCCGGAACTCGACCGGTTCCGGCACGTCACCGATGTGCGCTTCGTCCAGGACGAGCCGCTCAACCAGGGTCCGTGGCCCTTCCTGTCCGGGGCGCTGCCCCCCGCTGTCGCCGCGGTGCTGCCGGACTACCGACTCACGATGATGCCGGTCGCCCGCCCGCAGGCGTCATCGCCCTCAGTAGGAATGCTGTCGGTCCACACCGAGCAGGAGAGCGAGCTCATGGAGCGCGCCTTCGAAGGGCTCTGAGCGGTGTATTTCACCGACCGGGGTGCTGAGGAGCTGGAGAAGCGCCGGGGTGAGGAGCAGGTGACCCTGGGCTGGCTCGCCGAGGAACTGCGCACCTTCGTCGACATCCACCCCGAGTTCGAGGATGCCGTCGACCGCTTGGCCACCTGGCTCGCCCGCGGCGACGACGATGACTGATCGGTTCGTCGGCCGATCCCCGGGACGGGTCAACCTCATCGGTGAGCACACCGACTACAACGACGGGTTCGTCCTGCCGATCGCGCTGGGTTCCTTGGCGGCGGTCACCGCCACCCCGCGCGCCGATGCGGTGGTGAGGGTCACCTCCATGCAGCTGGGGGAGACCGTCGAACTCGCCAGCCTCACGCCCGGCCGGCCGCACTGGTGGGGCTATGTCGCCGGCGTCCACTGGGCGCTGGAGCGCGCCGGGCACCCCCTCGGGGGCGTCGACCTGGTCCTGGACAGCGAGGTCCCGCTCGGCGGTGGCCTGTCCTCCTCGGCAGCCATCGAAGCGGCCACCGCCCTGGCCCTCAACGCCCTCGGTGGGCTCGACCTCGGCCCTGGGGAACTCGCCGAGGTGGCGCAGGCGGCCGAGAACGCCTTCATGGGTGTCCCGACCGGACCGATGGATCAACGAGCCAGCCTGTGGTGCCGCGCCGAGCATGCCCTCCTGCTCGACTGCCGCACCCTCGCCGCGACCCAGATCCCCTTCTCGCTGCCGGAGAACCTGGTGCTCGCTCTGGTGGACACCCGCAGCCCGCACGTCCTCGCCGACGGACACTACGGCGAACGCCGCGACGCCTGCGCCCGGGCCGCACAACGCCTCGGCGTCGCCGCACTTCGGGATGTGATCGATCTCGACGCTGCACTGGGACGCCTCGATGACCCCGTGCTGGTGCGCCGGACCCGGCATGTGGTCACCGAGAATGCCCGCGTGCTGGCCGCCACCACGGCGCTGGAAGCAGCTGACTGGCACCGGTTCGGAGCCCTGATGACTGCCTCCCACGCCTCGATGCGCGACGACTACGCCATCACCGTGCCGACCGTTGACCAGGCGGTGGACAGCGCCTTGGAAGCCGGGGCTCTGGGCGCTCGGATGACCGGCGGCGGCTTCGGGGGCACCGTGCTGGCACTGCTGCCACCCGAACGACTGGCCCCGTTCACCCAGCTCCTTGCCGATGCCTTCTCCGCCCGCGGCTTCACGCAGCCGTCAGTCAGCACCACGCGCGCTCTCGACGGCGGCATCGCCATCTCCGCACGCTGATCCGCTCGGAGACCCGAGGGCGTCCCGCGTGGTCGGGAGCACCGCACCGACCACGGCGACCAGGGCTGTCACGAGTCCCAGCAACGCCCACACCGTGGCGGTCATCGACTGGCCGAAGGCGAGAACGTGCAGCAGACCGAGCGCTACCACCGGCCCCCTCGCCCACCAGGCACGCCGCGCCAGAACCACGGCTGCGGCGGCATTCAGGATGCTCCAGACAGCGAGTCCGAGAGCGATGTGCCCGCTGAAGGCCCCGTTGCCTCCCGCCAGGGCCAGCAGCGCCATGACCACAAAAAATCCGGCCAGCGCAGCGGTCGCCACCACGGCGGCGATCAGCGATGCCGGACACCTTGGCTCGTCGGAGGCGGAGTTCACCCGCGGTAGTCTACGTCCCCCACAGGTGGACTTGATCCGGACACCCGTGGGGGGCTGAATTGTCCCATCGCCACCGACCACGGATCACGTGGCGGCCAGATGCGGGCAATAGGCTGCTAGAGCTTGAGTTCTGTCTCCGGAACCGGCAATCTTGAACGGTTGCATCCGGGCGACCTCAAGCGGATGCCTGTCCACTTCACTTTTGTCGAGGAGACCTTTCAGCATGGATTGGCGCCATCAGGCCGAATGCCTGACCGAGGACCCGGAGTTGTTCTTCCCCGTGGGGAACACCGGGCCTGCGATCATGCAGATCGCCGAGGCGAAGAAGGTCTGCGACCGCTGCGGTGTGCGTGCGGAGTGCCTCCAGTGGGCCCTTGAGGCCGGGCAGGATCTGGGCGTGTGGGGCGGCTTGTCCGAGGACGAGCGTCGCGCGATGAAGCGGCGCCGGGCCCGGGCCCGGGCCCGGGGCTGAGTGTCCCCCCCTCACCCCAGCCTGAGCCGAAGCCTCGCCTGAGTCCCGTTGCCCTCAGGCAGCGAGACCATCTCGAAGGTCCCGTCGAGGTCTTTCACCAGGGTACCGACGATGGACAGGCCGAGATTGTGGTCGTCGTCCAGACAGAAGGTGGCCGGGAGCGGGGCCCCGTCGTTGGTCACGTCAACGGCCAAGGAGGTCCCCTCTCGCTTAACCGCCATGACCACCCGCCCGCTCTCACTGGCCAGACCGTGCTCGAGCGCATTCTGGACCACCTCGGTGAGCACGAGGGAGAGGTGCGTGGCCGCCTCAGCGGGGATGGAGCCGAACGTCCCGGTCCGCTCGACGGCGATACCGGTCCCCCGCGCCGCGACATCGCGGACCATGCACAGCAATCGGTCGGCGACATCGTCGAATTCCACCGATGAGGTGAATCCTTGGGACAACATCTCGTGGACGACCGCGATGGCAGTGACGCGCTGCTGGGCGTCGGAGAGCGCGCTCAGCGTCTCGGGCGAGCTGGTCCGCCGTCCCTGCAGGCGCAGCAGCGCGGCGACGGTCTGCAGGTTGTTCTTCACCCGGTGGTGGATCTCCCGGAT
>JBKEBV010000142.1:0-13697 GCA_047973315.1 Propioniciclava sp. | reverse complement strand
GGGGCTACGGTCGTCTTCTCCGCCCACGGCGTCAGCCCGGCCGTCCAGGACGAGGCGCGCACGCGCGGACTGCGCACCATCGACGCCACGTGCCCGCTGGTCACCAAGGTCCACAATGAGGCCCGTCGTTTCGCCGGCCAGGGGAAACAGATCCTCCTCATCGGCCACTCCGGCCACGAGGAGGTCGAGGGCACGATGGGCGAGGCACCCGAATCCACCATTCTCGTGGAACACCCCGATGACGTCGACGCTGTCGAGGTGGACGACCCCGGACAGCTCGCGTGGCTGTCCCAGACCACCCTGAGTGTCGACGAGACCTGGGAGACCGTTGCGCGCCTGCGGGAGAAGTTCCCGCAGCTCATCGACCCACCGAGCGACGACATCTGCTATGCGACGCAGAACCGTCAGTCCGCCGTCAAGCAGATCGCCGCTGGGGCCGACCTCGTCATCGTGGTCGGTTCCCGGAACTCCTCGAACTCGGTGCGTCTGGTTGAGGTCGCCCTGGAGGCGGGCGCCCGGGCCGCGTATCGCGTCGACAATGCCGCCGAGATCGATCCGTCCTGGCTGGAGGGCGTTGAATCGGTCGGCGTGACCTCGGGGGCCTCGGTGCCGGACGCGCTGGTGCAGGGGGTGCTCGATCACCTCCAGCAGCAAGGTTTTCCCGCAGCTGTCGAGGAGCGGTTGACCGAGGAGAACCTCGTGTTCGCGCTGCCCCCCGAACTGCGCAAGGACCTCCGCAGGCGGGCCTGAGTCCGCCCCGGTGAGTTTCGGCTGGGGGAGCCGACCTCATGGGCCTATGGCTGGGGGAGGGAGCCGTGGTGGGCTCAGCCGTGGAACTCCCGCCTCCGGTGTCCGCACACCGCAGAACCCACCGCCGCATCGGTGGCCCCCATCGCTCAGGCGTACTCGCCTCCGCGACCGAGTCGCCTGGCCAGCGCCTTCGCCTCTTTCGCCGGCTGACGAGCTCCCCACCAGTCACCGGCCGCCCGGCGTGCCTGAGCCAGTGCCGTCAGCGATGCCACGAGTTCGCCGCGCTCACCAGGCGCGGCCCGGGCGGCGTCGACCCACGCTGCCGCGGCCGCGAGGGCGGCGTCCCCTTCGCCCGCGTCCCGCCGGCGTTCGTACTCGTCCCGAGCAGCGGCCGGACCCGAGGACATCATTGCTGATGCGGCCATCCCTGGCGAGGCGGGTGGCGCTGGCGGCGCCGACGCGGCGTCCCCCCGGGGTCGGGTCGGGGCGAGGGCGTCCTCCGGCGACAGCGATGACCAGGCTGCCGCCGCGGCCGGCAGATTGGTGGTGCCTGACGAGATCCCCGCGCCGGAGCGACCCTCGACCAGGGCCTGGGGCGAGGTGTTCAGGCGCGCGGCGAACGGTGGGAGAATGTCGCTGGTCTCCTCGATGAGGGCGGTCGCGGCTTCAGACCGGTCGGTGTGCCGCAGCCGGTCGGCCTGCTGGGCCACGACCGCGGTGAGGCCACTGGCGACGCGCGCCGCCCAGGTCGGCGTCACCCGGGCCGCCGAGGTCTGGGAGATCGCAGCGAGATCGGTGGCGGTGGCGATGGCCTCGGCTCCTGCCGCGAGTGCCTCATCGGGACGTCCGGCCGCCCATCGGGCCCCGGCCAGGTGGGTGAGTACGTCCAGGCGGACACTGAGGCGGCCCTCGGGGCCGTCGGCTTCGGGGATCTCCCGGGATCGGTCGAGGGCGGCGTCGGCGGTCGCATTGGCCGCTGCGACCCGGTCGGCCCGCAGATGTGCGTGCGAGGCGCCGAGGAGGAACCAGGCCGACGTTCTGGCTGCGAGGGCATCGGCCAGACTGAGGTGGGGAACCATCCCGCGCCAGGCCGTCAGTGCGGTGACGGTTGTCGCCGCATCGGTGTTCCCGGCACCGGTCTGGGCCCACGCGATGTGTACGGTCGCGGTGAAGAACCGCACTGCGTCATCGAGAGGGGTGAACGGCCCGACGGCGCCATGGAAGGCCACCAGCGCGGCGGCGCGAGTGAGCGCATCCTGGGCGTCGGTTCCGCACGCGGTCCACTCGTGCTGCAGCAGTCGCAGCGCCGTCAGTTCATTCAGGGCGTCGACCAGCGGATCGTTCTGGGTCGGATCCGAGGCGACCCAGCCGCGCAGCTTGCGGGTCAGCGATCCCTGTTCCTTGATGCGGCGGGCGAGGGGGTTCTGACCGGGAGGATTCATCGAGATGTCCTTGCTGGGTGACCGGGTTCGGGTGGGCTGGTCAGGATACTTCGGGGGGTACCATGGGCGCACCACACACCACGGGAGGCGCATCATGGTCGAGCTCGAGCCTGACGACATGACAGCCGTGGTGACCCGTCTCAAGCGGGCCCAGGGTCAGCTCGGTGGCATCATCGCGATGATTGAGTCGGGCCGGGACTGCGCTGACATCGTGACGCAGATCGCGGCGGTGTCCAAGGCGGTGAACCGCGCCGGTTTCCTGACGATCTCCGAGGGGATGCGGCAGTGCCTGCGGGACCCGGAGGAGAACCCGATGGATGCGCAGAAGCTCGAGAAGCTGTTCCTCTCGTTGGCCTGAGCTCAGGCCCCGGTGGCAGCCGCCCAGGTGGTGTAGCCACCGTCGAGGTTGACCGCGCTGCGCCCGTGTTGGGTGAGGATGCGAGCGGCGGTGTGTCCGCGCACGCCGACGGCGCAGTGCACCACCACCGGACCCTCGGGAATCTCGTCGAGGCGGTCCCGCAACTCGT
This sequence comes from Propioniciclava sp., assembly GCA_047973315.1. Lineage (GTDB taxonomy): Bacteria > Actinomycetota > Actinomycetes > Propionibacteriales > Propionibacteriaceae > Propioniciclava. The sequence goes on along the minus strand of JBKEBV010000142.1, from coordinate 10,978 downwards.
CCACCGGGATGAGCAGCGATCCGGGGATCGCGCCGGCCCGGTGCTCACCCTCGCTGCGCACATCGACCAGAACGGCACCGTTGGCCATCGCGCTGGCAAGTTCGTGCCACTGGATGCTCATGGTGGTCTGCGTGCGCAGGTTGTCGGCGACATAGCCGAGCATGTTGATCGGGTCCTTGGCCGAACCGAATTGGGGTGCGTAGGCGAGCTCGAGGTCAGCCAGCGCCGAGGCGGTGATGCCGCCGGTGATGGCGGTCGCCAGCACGTCGATGCGCTTGTCGACGCCGCCCCGCCCCACGCCCTGGGCGCCGAGGATGGCGTCGGTTGCGGGGTCCACCAAGACTTTGAGCGACATGCTCTCGGCGCCGGGGTAGTACCCGGCGTGGGAAGCCGGATGGGTGTGGATGGCGCGGTAGGGGCGCCCGAGTTGGCGCAGCCGCTTCTCGTTGACGCCGGTGGTCGCCACCTGGAGCCCGAAGACGCCGACGATGGCGGTTCCCAGGACGGGTCGGTTGGTGACCGGCAGGCCGGCGATGTCATCGGCGACGCGGCGCCCGGCGAGGTTCGCGGTGTTCGCCAGCGGCACCAGGGTCGGACCACCGTCCAGCGCGGCGACCTTCTCGGCAGCATCGCCGACGGCGTAGACGTGGGGGTCGCTGGTGAGGTGACGGTCGTCGACCGCGATGCCACCCAGCGGTCCGAGGTTGAGGCCGGCATCGGCGGCGAGCGAGGTCTCCGGACGCACCCCGAAGGCGGCGATGACCAGATCTGCCGGCAGCGTCGTGCCCGCCACCGTGGTCACCGAGTCCGACCCGATCGCGGTCACCTGGTCGTCGAGCAGCAGGGTCACGCCCGCCTCGCGGAGGGTCCGGTGCACCGGTGCGACCATCTCCGGGTCCAGCGGCGCCATCACCTGGGGCTGGGCCTCGATGATCGACACCTCCAGGCCGCGGTGCACCAGATTCTCGGCCATCTCGATCCCGATGAAACCACCCCCGATGACCACCGCAGTCCCGGCCTCGTTCGCTGCGGCGGCGATGCGGTCGACATCCTCAACGTCGCGCAGGCTCAGTGTCCGAGCGATGCCGGGGATGGGCGGACGCACCGGCCGGGCACCGGGGGAGAGGACCAGTCGGTCGTAGGGGAGTTCGGTCTCGGTTCCGGACGCATCGCGGGTGAGAACCGTCTGCCGCTCGCGGTCGATCCGGACGGCCTCGGTGTTGACCCGGACATCCAGCCGGAACCGGGCGGCCAGGGAGGCGGGCGTCTGCAGCAGCAACGAGGATCGGTCCTCGATGACGCCGCCGACGTAGTAGGGCAGACCGCAGTTGGCGAAGGAGACGTGTCCACTCCGCTCCAGAACGGTGATGGATGCTGACTCGTCGAGCCGGCGCAACCGGGTGGCTGCACTCATGCCTCCCGCAACACCGCCGATAATGATCACGCGCATGGACGCCACTATACCCCCTGGGGTATAGTGGTCGCATCACGGTCCACCCGAACAAGGAGAGTGACGACATGTGCCGAGCCGTCAAGTGTGCCCAATGTGGCAAGACGACCTGGGCTGGCTGCGGTCAGCACATCGATGCGGTGAAACGAAGTGTCCCCGCCGCCCAGTGGTGCGGACATCAGAGCGCTGCTCCCTCCGGTGGTGTTTTCGGTCGCCTGTTCGGTCGCTGAACCGCGCTGACCCTCACTCCCGGACCGCCAGCGCCGCAGCCGCGTCGAACTCCTCCTCGACGGCGGCCGTCGGCGCCCCGGTGAGCCGGGACACCGTGTAGGCCACAGCCAGGTTGGCCGCGAACCCGGGCAGAATCTCGTAAACGTCGAACAGGCCTCCGGCAGCCTGGTTCCACCAGAACACGACCAGTGCGCCGGCCAGCATGCCCGCCAGGGCACCCCAGCGGTTGAACCGCTTCCAGAACAGCGCCAGCAGGATGGTGGGCCCGAAACCGGCCCCGAAGCCGGCCCACGCGAATGCCACGAGTTCGAGGATGGTCTCGGAGCGCTGCAGGGCCAACGCTGCGGCCACCAGCGAGACGATCAACACTCCGGCCCGGCCGATCCACAGGCCGGCCCGGGGGCTGAGTCGGCGGTGCAGAAAGGCCAGGGTGATGTCCTCCACCAGCGCGGAGCTGGTCACCAGCAATTGTGAGGAGATGGTGGACATGATCGCCGCGAGGATCGCCGCGAGCATGAAACCGGCCACCAGTGGATGGAAGAGCAACTGGCCCAGGGCGATGAAGACAGCCTCGGCATTGGGGAGCCGGACCCGATCATGCTGGTACACCGCCACCCCCACCAGCGCGGTCGCCGTGGCGCCCAGGCAGGCGAGGACCATCCATGTGATGCCGATACGCCGACCCGACCGCGCTTCCCCCGCAGAGGTCAACGCCATGAACCGGACCAGGATATGGGGCTGGCCGAAATAGCCGAGCCCCCAGGCCAGGGAGGAGACAATCCCCACGACGGTGCCGCCACTGATCAGGCTCAGCAGGCTCGGGTCAACCGCACGAATGGCGTCGACGGTCGGGCCGAGTCCGCCCAGGTGGATCACGCCCATGACCGGGAGAACCACCAGCGCCAGCAGCATCATGCAGCCCTGGACGACATCGGTCCAGGACACCGCAAGGAATCCTCCCACCAAGGTATAGGTCACCGTGACCACCGCGACGAGAGCCAGACCGACGGTGTAGGGGAGCCCGAAGGACTGTTCGAAGAAGGTGCCGCCGGCCACCATGCCGCTGGAGACGTAGAGGGTGAAGAAAACCAGGATGATGAGGCCTGCGACCAGGCGGATGAGGTAACGGTCCTTGAGGCGGGCACCCAGGAACGACGGGATGGTGATCGAGTCGCCGAACACCTCGGTGTAGGACCGCAGCCGGGGTGCGACGAAGGTCCAGTTGAGCCAGGCGCCAAGGGTCAGGCCGACGGCGATCCAGATTTCGACGAGCCCGCCGAGGTAGAGGGCGCCGGGCAGGCCCATCAGCAGCCAGCCCGACATGTCCGATGCGCCCGCCGAGAGCGCCGATACGAAGGGAGACAACCCGCGTCCTGCCAGGAGGTAGTCGTCGAGATCCTTGGTGCGGGACTGGGCGACGAAGCCGATGACGACCATCGTGATCAGATACGCCAGCATCGACACTGCCTGCCACACTGCTGTGATGTCCATGGGTTCCCTCCGTCGCGAGCGCTGGGGCTGACGCTAGCCCACGCTGGCGTCCGACGGGAGGTTCCTGCTGCGACGAAGGGCGGCCGAAGGCGTCGGACCGGGAGCGCCTCTCGGCGCGTGGCCGCTCGCAGCGGCAAGTGTTGGAGCCCGGGGCTACCGCGGTCCGACGCCGTCCACGAGGATAGGCGACGACCGCGCCGGCATCAAACCGGCCGATGAACCCGAGCGACGTTGATGCCGGTCGTCGAGGCCACTAGTGCAGCCGTCCGTCCCGCCACAGGCGGGCGCAGGCGGTGAGGTCTGTTGCGAGCTCGCGCAGCCGCCACGCCTGGTCGAGACCGGGGGCATCGACGGTGATCTCGGTGCGACCGGCGGCCACCACCCGGCAGAAGGCCGCGGCCCGCTCGAGTGCCACGGCGAAGTCGCCGGTGAAGGCGCCGCGCATGATGGCATCGACCACGGAGCGCACCTCGTCGGGACCCACCGGATCGGCACCGGCCACCGCGTGGTCCGGTTCGGTGATCGCGGCGCCGGCAGCGTACTCCCGGGCGGTCAGCGCCGGGTCGGCGACGACCCATTCCCGGAGCACATAGAGCCGCCACAGCGCCCCGGGCAGGGTCCGGGCCGGACGCGAGGCCCACAGGTCGGCGAGAACCTCCAGGCCGAGTCGGTCGACCAGGGCCACCAGCCGCTCGGTCATCTGGGCGTTGTCGGCGGCGCGGCCGGTTCTCAGCAGGACCGCGGCCGTCTCGTGGGCGGCGTGAAGCTGGGCCACCGGGTCGGATCCCTCACCCATCGCCTCGAGCACGCCGGGATCGCGAAGGACCGGGCGGTGTGGGCGTGCTGGTGACATCGGTATCAGTCTAGTGGCCGCGGACGGCCCCCGGGCCGGTTCCCGGGTCGCCCCTGCCAGCCGACAGCAGGGCGAGGTAGGTCTTTCGGCTCAGCGCCCCCGGTTCCTGGCTGCGCGGACCGCTGCAGCCGGGCTCAGATGAGGAACCGGTAGAAGGGGCTGTCCGGGGAGACGTCCTCGACCGTGATCGGGCTGTCGGCCAGCCGTGCCCGCAGTCGGGCGATGCTGGCCGGAGCCCCCAGTTCGATTCCGACCAGGGCGGGGCCGACCTCGCGATTCGACCGCTTCACGTACTCGAAGTGGGTGATGTCATCGTCGGGTCCGAGGACCTCGTCGAGGAAGCGGCGCAGGGCCCCCGGTTCCTGGGGGAAGTTCACCAAGAAGTAGTGCTTTCTGCCCTCGTGGATGAGGGAGCGTTCGAGGATCTCGGCATAACGCGAGACGTCGTTGTTGCCGCCGGAGACGACGGCGACCACCACGGCGCCAGGTTCGGGTCGGCTCCGCGCGACCGCGGCGCTGGCAAGTGCGCCGGCCGGCTCGGCGATAACTCCTTCGGTCTGGTACAGCTCGAGCATCTCGGTGCAGATGGCACCCTCAGCGAGGGTCACCATCTCGGGGGCGAACCGTAGGGCCATCGCCACCGGGAGATCCCCGGCGCGGCGCACCGCGGCGCCGTCGGCGAAGGTGTCGATCTCGGTCAGCGCGACGGGACGGCCGGCATCGAGGGCGGCCGCCATCGAGGCGGCGCCGGTGGGCTCCACTCCGATCACCCTGGTGCGCGGGCTGAGATCGCGCAGCCAGGCCAGGCATCCGGCGAGCAACCCGCCACCGCCGACGGGAAGATAGACCTCATCGGGTTCGCGGCCCAGCTGGTCGACGATCTCCTTGGCCACCGTCCCCTGACCGGCGATCGTGTCAGGGTGGTCGAAGGCCGGCACCACTCGGGCGCCGGTCTGCCCGGCCTCGGCGAGCGCAGCGGCGTAGGCGTCATCGTAGGTGTCGCCCACGATCACCAACTCGGCGAGGGAGCTACCGAAGTGGCGCATCCGATCGCGTTTCTGGCGCGGGGTGGTGCTGGGGGCGAAGATCCGGCCACGGATCCCCAGGCTTGCGCAGGCCATCGCCACCCCCTGGCCGTGATTGCCCGCAGAGGCGGCCACCACACCTGCGGAGCGTTCGGCCCGGTCGAGCTGGGCGATCAGGTTGTAGGCACCGCGGATCTTGTAGCTGCGGACGGGTTGCAGGTCCTCACGTTTGAGCCACACCTCGGCACCGGTCACCCGGGAGAGCCGTTCGTTGTACTGCAGTGGTGTCTCCGAGATGAGCCCGGCCAGCCGGAGGGCTGCGGCCTCGACATCGGCGGTGGTGACGGTCGACGTGGGCACCGGTTCGGCCCGGTCGGATGCGATAGGTGTCACCCGGCCATTGTGCCGCGATCGTCGCGTCGCGTCACGGCCGGTTCCGTGGCCAGATCCAGCAGGTCCGGTTCGCCCCGCTCAAGCTCGGCTGCTTCGGGCAGGGTGGCCTCCCGTCCGATGATCGCAGGGGCGTCGACCGCGCTCTCGATCAGCTCGGGCGCGGTGATCGGCCGGGCCTGTTCCTGAGAGGCGGTCAGCGGAGCCAGCTCGACATCGGAGACCCGGAGATCGCGGAAGCGTCGCGCCTGGACCAGGACGCGGCTCTCCAAGGAACCGACGGTCTCGTTGTACGCCTTGACGGCGCCGTTGAGTGCGCGCCCGATCCGATCGACATGGCCGCCCATCGTCCCGAGCCGGTCATACAGTTCCCGGCCGAGCTGGAACACCTCTGCGGCGCTGTCGGCCAGGGCCGCCTGCTTCCAGGAGTAGGCGATGGCGCGCAGCATGGCAATAAGTGTGGTCGGGGTGGCCAGCACGATGCCGCGGTGGGCTGCATATTCGTGAAGTTCGGGCAGCTGGGACAGCGCTTCGGCGGCCAGCGCCTCGCTGGGTAGGAAGAGCACCACGAACTCGGGGGTGCTGGTGTCAGCCTTGAAGTAATTCTTGCCGCTGAGCTGGTCGACATGAGTGCGTACGTTCTTGGCGAACAACTGGAGCAGCCGCTCCTGCTCCGCCTCATCGGAGGTCTCCTGGGCGTCGAGAAAAGAGGTGAGGGGGACCTTCGCATCGACGAAGACGGTCCTCCCTTCGGCGAGGGTCACCCTCATGTCGGGTCTGATCGTCCGATCCTCCGAGGTCTGGGAGGTCTGCTGCAGGCTGAAGTCGCAGTGTTCCAGCATGCCGGCGATCTCGGCGACCCGCTTGAGTTGCAGCTCGCCCCAGGCTCCCCGCACCTGCGGTTTCCGCAGCGCCTTCGACAGCGACGCGGTCTCGCGGCGCAGTTCGTCACCGGTCAGGCGCACACTCTTCACCTGGTCCCGGAGTTCGGTGGTCATGGCCACCCGCTCCTTCTCCACCTCGATGAGCCGTGCATTGAACTGCTCCAGGCTCGCGCGGACCGGGGCCATCAGCTGTTCGGTGGCCTTCAGCCGGTGTTCGGCGGTGACATCGGCCTTCCTGCCCTGCTCATCAAGTGCCTGGCCGGCGAGCAGCTTGAATTCCCTGGTGAGCGCATCCCGGTCGGTGGCCAGCTCCTCGGCCCGCGCCAGGGCCGTGTCCCGTTCGGCGGTTGCGGCGACAACTCTCGCCTTCAGGCCGGCCACCTCGGCCAGGTGGCGGGCGGTCTCGCTGCGGGCATCAGCGACGCCTGCTTGGGCCTCCGCGACCGTCCGGCGGGCCCGCTCGGCGTCGGCCTGGGCCTCCTGGACCCGGACCTCGGCCTGACTGATCTGGCCGCGGGCCCGTTCGGCGTCAGCGCGGGCCGAGGCCTCAGCGGTACGGAGGCGCTCCACAGCCGCGCTGTCGGGTCCGGCAGCAGCGGCGGGGGAGCGTCGGAACACCACCCAGGCCAGCAGCACGCCGATCACGATGCCGATGATCAAGGCGGCGAGCAGGATGCCGAGATTCTCCATGACGACGATCCTTCCATCGGCCACGGACAGTTTCGGCCCTCCGCGCCGGAGGGGACCGAACTCCGCGCCCGCCGACGCCGTCGTGGACAATGGTCCTCATGGATGCCCACGCCCACGTTGATGACCTCGCCGCGTTCGTGCAGGCCTCACCCTCCTCCTTCCACGCCGCGGCCGAGGTGGCGCGCCGGCTCACGGAGGCCGGCTACGTGGAGTTCTCCGAGGCAGCAGAGTTCGTCCTCGAGGCCGAGGGCGGCTTCGTCGTCCGGGACGGCGCCGTGGTCGCCTGGCGGCTGCCCACCGGGCCGACGGACCCCGCTGGTGGATTCAGGATCGTCGGTGCCCACACCGACTCCCCGGCGCTCAAGCTCAAGCCGCGGCCGACGAGTCAGGCCTTCGGATGGCAGCAGGCAGCCGTCGAGGTCTACGGCGGGCCGTTGCCCAACCAGTGGCTCGACCGGGACCTCGGCGTGGCGGGCAGGCTCGTCACCACCGCGGGTCGCCCGGTGCTGGTGGCGACGCCGGCCTGGCTGCGGGTGCCGCAGGTGGCCCCCCATCTCGACCGCTCGGTCAACGAGAGGCTGACCCTTGACCGCCAGGTGCACCTCAAGCCCGTGTTCGCGGTGGGTCGTCCCGATCTTGATCTGCTGGCGTTGATCGCGCAGGAGGCCGGGATCGACCCCGACGATGTCGCCGGCCATGACCTGTACTGCTTCCCGACCGAGCCGCCGGCGGTGATCGGGCCGGCGGCGGACCTGTTCGCCTCGTCACGACTGGACAACCTGGCCTCGGTGCACGCCGGCCTCACCGCGCTGCTCCAGGCTCGGGAAGGATCGCAGATCCAGGTGCTCGCCTGCTTCGACCACGAGGAGGTCGGGTCGGCCTCCCGGTCGGGGGCCGGCGGCCCCTTCCTGGAGGAGATGCTGCGGCGTCTTGCTGGTGCGCTCGGCGGCGACGGCGACGCCTGGCACCGGTTACTGGCGCGCAGTTCGTGCGTGTCCGCCGACGCCGGACATGCAATCCATCCCAACTATCCGGGTCTGCACGACCCCGACCACCAGCCGCTGCTCAACGCCGGACCGCTGCTCAAGCACAATGCCAACCTGCGCTATACCTCCGACGCGGTGAGCTCGGCCCTGTGGCGGCGGGTGTGTGCTGCGGCAGGCGTGCCGGTTCAGGACTTCGTGTCCAACAATGCGGTGCCCTGCGGCTCGACCATCGGCCCGATCACCGCCGAGCGGCTCGGCATCGTCAGCTGCGATGTGGGCGTGCCGCTGCTGAGCATGCACTCGACCCGGGAACTGGCCGGCGTGCGGGACCTCGGCTGGCTCACCGACGCCCTGGCCAGCTATTTCGCGGGCGTCTGAGCGCGCGCCACCATCAGCGCGGCGGGGTGTCCGCGCCGGCATCACGGGCGGTGAGCCGACGACGAACCCGGTTGCGCACCGGGAGCAACCAGCGCCAGACGATGCCGCCGGAGGATGCGTCCCGCCCGGTGCGGACATAGGTGAGTGCGGTGTCGTTCACCAGGGTGAGTGCCTGCCGCCGGCGCGCCTCGGCGGAGCCGGCGAACAGAATCTCGTCCCCCTTGGCGAGTTCGAGGCCGGGACCTGGATGGATGATGACCTTCCGCCGTCGGGCGTAGACCAGGGGCATCAACCACAGGTCCTCGCCGGTGCTGCGGGGATCTGCGGTGAGATGTCCCATGGTCACCTGCTCGCCCTCGCTGATCTGACGCAGGATCGCCGGTGCGGTCACCTCGTCGATCAGGAGACTCCAGGTCTCGGGGATCTCCCCGGGACGCAGCTGGGACAGGCGTTCGACCAGGTCCTCGCACACGCTCTCGGACTGGTGTCGCAGGTAGTCGAGGTAGCGGGCCAGCAGCGGGGTGGTGATGACGGCGAGGAACTCCTGGGCGACCAGGCGCGAGGGTTCCATCCGGAGGTCGCCCTCGAAGGCGTCGAACAGGGGTGCTGAGGATGCCTGGTTCATCCGGGTGACGATGAAGACGTCCGGGTTGAGCTCGCGGGCGTGCACGGCGATGGCGAGATTACGCTGGTCGTCCTTGTGGCCGGCGACGATGCCGTTGGCGTGCTCGATGCCGGCGGCCACGAGCACGCCCGGCTCGGTACCGCGACCCTTGACGTCGACCTCGCCGTCGCCGTAGTGGGAGTAGTCGACGACGCTGACCGTCAGCCCGTGGTCGCGGAGACGCTGGGTGACGGCGTGGCCGAACCTGCCATAGCCGCACATGATCCAGTGCCCGCCGGGCGGATGGTACTCCTCGGGCAGCGGATGCCCGGGCAGGCCGGTGAGGATCTGCCGGGCCAGGTAACGTTCGGGCGCGATGATCGCCGACACCAGGTGCTCGCCGAACCGTTCGAACGGATTGATGACGATGTCCTCGCTGAACACGCCGTGGGAGGTGTCCATCTCGGGGTCGCGGATCCGGGCCAGCACCGGCAGTCCGGGGCGCAGCAGGCTGACGTTGACCGCGATCGCGAGGTTCTCGGTGTCATCGGCGGTGAGAGCCATCACGCCTTGGCAGCTGGGGTTCATCAGACCGGCGGCGGTGAGATTTCCGGGCTGGCTGGCATCGGTGTGGCTCATCGGCGGGTCGAAGGCGAATTCCTCCAGCCGCACCTCCTCGAACCGGGTCGCATCCTTCTCGAGGACGACGAAGCGCAGCCCGAGGCGGTCGAGTCCGTGGCAGACAAGGGTTCCGGTGTCCCCGCAGCCGGCGACGATGTAGAAGGGTTCGCCAATGCCCCGGATCCGGTAGGCGAACCTGCTGGCCGCCAGTGTGGCGCGGAAGCCGGGGTCCTGGAGCAGGGCGAGGACGGTCACGATCGTGTAGGACCACCCGATCACCGTCAGATAGATACTGATGGTCATCCACAGTCGCTGGGCGCCGGAGTAGGGCACGGGGATCTCACCGAAGCCGATCGTCGACCCGGTGTAGCTGATGACGTAGAAGGCGTGGAAGATGCCCATCCCCGGGGTCGGGTTCCCGAACTCGTCTACTCCTGGGATGAGAGCGAGCACGATGGTGCAGAGAGTGTAGATGAGCGTGATGATGATGAGCGGCACCCGCATGCGCCGCAGGACGATGTAGAAGACGTTCGTCATGGCGAGCGCCTCAGCGGCGCATGGTGAAGATCTCGCCCAGCATCAGGATGACGGAGATGATGTTGGCCAGCAGGGCGCCACCCGACATGGAGATGACCTGGCTCATGTAGACGCCGGTCATGCCCGGGCCGATGTAGACCGCCCACGTCCAGATGATCGCGGCGACAACCAACTGGAGGTCCGCCACGAGGCTGGTCGCCAGGTGGATGGCACCGAGTTGTGTGCGGTCGCCGAACTTGAGGATCGTGGCGATGACGCTGACGGCGAGCGCTGCGGCGAGCCCCCAGACGCTGTGCAGTTCCACGCGATCCATCGCGCCGATGAAGAAGCCGAAGTTCAGGGTCGCGGCGAGGGTGATGAAGAAGCCGAAAACAACCTTCTCAAAGTTCACGGGTGCACGCCTCCCACGGCGAGATCGACGCTGTCGTTGGGAGACACTCTAGGCCCTCACGCCTCCTTGGCTCATCTGGGTCGGTCACCTTGTGGTCTGCAGTGACGATCAGGAGCCTCCGGTGGTTCGCCGACGGGCCGCCTGTCGCGAAGCGGTCCGGGAAGCCTGGGGCCCGGACCGCGCGAGATGTGGCTGGTCACCGGGGCCGGTATCGGTGAGAATCAAGCGGGGTGATCGCTGGGGAGAGGCCGTGGGAATGGTGGTTGCAGGAGCCGTGGTGGCAGGGGTGGCGGCGTTGCTCCACGTCTTCATCTTCGTGATGGAGTCGGTGACCTGGACGACAGCGCGTACCCGTCGGGTGTTCGGTCTGACGCCTACCCAGGCTGAGGCGACGCGCGAGCTGGCCTTCAACCAGGGGTTCTACAACCTGTTCCTGGCCGTCGAAGT
>JBKEBV010000194.1:0-2790 GCA_047973315.1 Propioniciclava sp. | reverse complement strand
TACTGCAGCAGCGGGCCGGTGTATTCGGGGAACAGATCGATGCTGCCCGCCTCGATCTCGGGCAGGTAGGTCTCCCGGGATCCGATCCGGTAATGCCGGTCGACGGTGTAGCCGGCCCCCTCGAGCACCTGCGCGTAGATCTCGGCGACGATCTCGTTGGAGTAGTAGTCCTGCGAGCCGATGACGATAGTGTCGCTGGCCGCCGAGGAGGCGCCCCCGCCAGCCAGAGGGTCGCTGGAGCCGGCACAGGCCGCCAAGGCGACGGTGAGGCTCAGCGCACCGACGAGGGTGCTGAGACGTCGGAACATGGAACTTCCTTCCGGAGGCATCAGGTGGCCGGTTGGTGGGTGGGAGAGGGGGCAGGGGCATCGGTGGTCGGGGCGACGCGACGCGACGCGGCCCGCTGGGCCGCCGAGAGTACCAGTTCGAGCACGATCGCCAAGGCGATGACGAGCAGGGCACCGGCAAGCATCTGGGCATAGTCACGCGAGTTGAGACCGAGGAACAGCAGCCGGCCGAGCCCGAGATCGGAGGTGTAGGCCGCCAACGTTGCGGTCGCCACCACCTGCAGCGTCGCCGCCCTCACCCCACCCAGGAGCACCGGCAGTGCCAGTGGAAGCTCCACCTGCGCAATCACCTGGCCGGGGTTCATCCCGATGGCACGCGCCGCCTGGGGGACCGACGGATCGATGGCCTGGACACCGGCATAGGCGCCCGCCAGCAGGGAGGGGATCGCCAGGACGATCAACGCGAGCAGCGGGGCCTGGACGCCGATACCCAGCGCCAGACCGAACAGGGTGAGCAGGCCGAGCGTGGGAATGGCGCGTGCCGCCCCGGTGATGGCCCCGATGACGCCGGCGCCCCGGCGGGTGTGCCCGATCAGGATCCCGGTGGGCAGCGCGATCGCGCCGGCGACCAGGACCGTGACCAGGGTGATCAGCAGATGTTGACCCACCCGGGCCGGGACGCCGGAGGCGCCGTCCCAGTGCGCGGGATCGGCGAGCCAGGCGAGGGCCTCGGCGAACAGGTTCATACCGCGACCCCCTCAGGATCGACGGGAGCCGCGGCCGTCTGGTGCGCCCGCTCCCAGGGAGTCAGGGCCTTGCCGACCAGAATGACCACGCCGTCCAGCAGCAGGGCCAGCGCCACCGTGGCGAGAATCCCGATCGTGACCTCGGAGGTGAGCCCGCGCTGGAACCCGTCGGTCAGCAGGGTGCCCAGGCTCGACACCCCGATGAGCGCCCCGATGGTGACCAGACCGATCGTGGCGACCGTCGTCACCCGGATCCCTGCGACGAGGACCGGGACGGCCAGCGGCAGATCAACCCGCCAGAAGACGCTGCGCGGCGAGTGTCCCACCGCGACAGCCGCCTGACGCACCGTCGGATCCACCGAACCGAACGCGTCGGCCGCCGTACGCACCAGCAGGGCGACCCCGTAGACGGTCAGTGCGATGATCATCGTGGCCGAGGAGCGCAGCGGGACGCCGAAGATCACCGGGATCACAATGAGCAGCGGCAGCGCCGGGACGGCATACAGCAGCGAAGCCGCGCTCAGCAGCAGCCCCCCGATGCGCGGCCAGCGGTAGGCAAGTCTCCCCAGGGGTACCGCGATGAGCACGCTGGCCACGATGGCCGGAATGCTGAGCAGCAGATGGTCGCGGGTGAGTTCCACCAACCACGGCCAGTTGTTCTGCAGCCAGGTCACGGCGCGAGCACCCCCACGGGACGTCCGTCGCCATCGACGGCGATCGTCCGCCCGTCGACCTGTTCGGTGGTGAGCCGCCGGTCGGCGCGGTCGGCACCGACGAAGGTGCGTACGAAATCGTCGGCAGGTTGGGCGAGGACCGCGCCGGGGGTTCCTCGCTGGGCCACCTCGGCACCCTCGCGGAGCACGACGACCTCGTCGCCCAGCCGGAACGCCTCATCGACGTCATGGGTCACCAGCAGCGTCGTCTTGCCCAGGTCGGCCTGCAGCGCCAGCATCTCGTCCTGCAGATCGCGGCGCATGATGGGGTCGACCGCGCCGAAGGGCTCATCCATCAGCAGGATGTTCGGATCTGAGGCGAGTGCGCGGGCGACCCCGACCCGCTGCTGCTGGCCGCCGGACAGTTGAGCGGGATAACGGTCCCCGAGTGCGGGGGCGAGCCCGACGCGTTCAAGCAGGCCGTCAGCGGCCAGCCTGGCCTGGGCCCGCGGCGTCCCGGTGAGCACCGGGACGGTGGCGATGTTGTCGGCCACGGTCCGGTGCGGCAACAGGCCACCGTTCTGCAGCACATACCCGATCCGGCGGCGCAGGGCGACCGGATCGACGCCCGCCACATCCTCATCGTCGATCAGGACGCGGCCAGCGCTCGGATCGACCATCCGGTTCACCATGCGCAGCAGGGTGGTCTTGCCGCAACCCGACGAGCCGACCAGCGCCACCGTCCGGTGCGACGGGATGACCAGCGAGAAGTCCCGGACTGCGATGGTCCCATCGGGGTAGGTCTTCGAGACGCCGTCGAACTCGATCATTCCGTCACCCTACGGGTCCCCTCCGAGACCTTGCTCAGGATGATCTCAGCCCGTGAGTGGGGGTGACGCCGTGAGCGCCCGGACGGGTCGCACAACAGGCGCGGGCCAGCGTCCCTGCCGCAGGCAGGAGCCCCGCCACAGGCAGGGGCCCACCTACAGATCATCGACGACCCGGGGGAGGGAACTCGTGACGGCAGCGCCCACGTTGCGCACCAGGTCCTCGCCGCGCGGCGAACCGGAGACCACCCAGGTCTCGGTGTCATCACGGTGTACC
>JBKEBV010000106.1:0-5153 GCA_047973315.1 Propioniciclava sp. | reverse complement strand
ACTCGTTCTCGATGACGGCGATGCGCTGGCCGTGCTCCTCGGTGAGGATGCGGTTGAGCAGGGTGGTCTTGCCCGATCCGAGGAAGCCGGTGAGCACGGTCACCGGGATCCGGTCGTCAGTTGTGGGGGTACTGGTCATAAGAGGCCTCTCGCTGGTACTGGTCGCCAAGCTTAGATGATAGTCATTATCATCTAGATGGCCAGCACCGGCCGGATGTCCCAGTAGGGTGGCGCCGTGCTTGAGTCCCCTGGGTCGACGACACGGCCCGGGACGGTGAGCACCTCCGCGCCAGCATGCAGCAGCGCTTCCGCGACGTCCTGGCGGCCCAACCAGTCGCCTGGCACGAGCTGGTCGGCAGCCCCGAGCAGCGCCTCACCGAGGCGGTGCGTCTGGTGGAGCCGGTGCTGACGGCCCGCGGCACCTTCCCAGCACCGCTGGAGCAACGACCTCACTGACGCGGCGCGACCGCTGGCAGCGTCCGTGACCGGGTGAGCTCGGCGTACCAATGGGCGGAGTCCTTCCAGGTGCGCTGCTGCTCGGCTGCGAAATCGACCCGGATGATGCCGAATCGTTTCGCATAACCCCAGGCCCATTCGAAGTTGTCCAGCAGCGACCAGACGAAGTAGCCGCGGACATCGACGCCTGCGTCCCGGGCGGCCATGACGGCGCCGACATGGGCGTGCAGGTAGGCGACGCGTTCGTGATCGTGGACCAGCCCGTCCTCGTCCACCTCGTCGGGGAACGCGGCACCGTTCTCGGTGATCACCAGCGGGAGGTCGGGATACCGGTCACTCAGCTCGTGGAGCACAGTGGTCAGCCCGTCCGGGGCGATGTTCCAGCCCATGTCGGTGTAGGGGCCGGGTTCGCGGATGAAGGCCACCTCGTCGGCGCCCACGAAGGGTGAACTCTCCGAGGCCCGGTGGCCGGCATCGCCGGAACCTGCCGCAGGATCGTCGCAGTGAGCCACCATCGTGGTGGCGTAGTAGTTGATGCTCAGCGCCGTCAACGGCTGGTGGATGAGCGCCGGGTCGCCCTCGTCGACGAACGCCCAGTCGGTGATCGCCGCGGTGTCGGCCAGCAGATCATCGGGGTAGGCGCCCTCCAGCAGCGGCCCGAGGAAGATCCGGTTCGCCACCGCGTCAATCTGGCGCACGGCGTCGAGGTCGGCTGCGGCCTTCGGGTCGGCTGCCCGCAACGCGTGGACGTTGAGCGCGATCGACACCCGGGCCTCCGGGTGCACCGCACGGATCGCGGCGCTCGCCAGACCGTGCGCCAGGTTCAGGTGGTGGGCCGCCCGCAGGGCCGCCTCCGGCTCGGTCCATCCGGGCGCGTGGACGCCCGAAGCATGCCCCAGGAAGGCCGAGCACCACGGCTCGTTGAGGGTGATCCAGGTGTGGACCCGATCGCCGAACTCGGCTGCCATCGCGCTGGCGTAGGCGGCGAAGGCGGTCGACGCCTCCCGGTTGGTCCAGCCGCCGATGTCCTGCAGCTCCTGCGGCAGATCCCAGTGGTAGAGCGTCACCCAGGGCTCGATGCCGGCTGAGGCCAGGGCGTCGAGCAGCGCACGGTAGAACGCCACCCCGGCTGGATTCAGGGGTCCGGAGCCACCCGGCTGCACCCGTGACCACGAGAGGGACAGCCGGTAGCTGTCGACCCCCAACCGCACCAGATGGTCGACGTCCTCGCGCCAGCGGTGATAGTGGTCGCAGGCGACATCGCCGGTGTCGCCGAGGTCCGTCGTGCCCGGGGTATGGCTGAAGGTGTCCCAGATCGAGGGGCCCCGACCGTCGATCCTGGCAGCCCCCTCGATCTGGTAGGCCGCGGTGGCGGTCCCGAATCGGAACGTACGATCCCTTGCAGGCTCAGGCACCGGTGAGCTCCAGCTGTACCCGGGTCGCGCCGTGGGCCTCGGCCGACAGTGCGGTTCCGGCGACCTCAACCCGCCAGCCGGCGGTGGCCTGCGCTGATGACACCGTCAGAATCGTGCCCGCCCGGCGTACCCGGAAGGTGGCCGGCTGTCCGGTGCCCCCCGGGATGGTGATGGTCTCGTCGTGGCCGTCGGCGATCGCGAACAGCCGCAGCGTCACCCCTTCGGCCCAGGCGTACTCGGGTCGTCCGGAGGATGCGCCGAGGGGAAGGACCGTCCCGGGGCGCACGTACACGCCGAGCGAGTCGAAACCGTAGGTTCGACGCGACCAGCCGGCCGGGCCCCGGGTGCCGTCCAGCAGGTGTGTCCAGCCGTCCCCGGGCAGATAGGTCTCGGCGATGCCGTCGGCGCGGAACACCGGCGAGACCAGCAAGGACGGGCCCAACAGGTACTGGGTGTCCACCGGGTAGCCGCCGCGGTCGTCGGGGAACTCCAGCATCATCGGGCGCATCACCGGCGTCCCGTCGGTGTAGGCGTGCTCGGCGGTCATCGCCAAGTAGGGCATCAGGTCGAGCTTGAGCCGGGTGAACGTCCGGGTCACCTCGACAGCCTCGTCGTCGAAGGCCCATGGCACTCGCACCGAACCCGACCCGTGCAGCCGTGAGTGGGAGGACAGCAGTCCGAAGGGCAGCCACCGCTTGAACACCGCGGGGTCCGGGGTGCCCTCGAAGCCGCCGATGTCATGGCTCCAGAAGCCGAACCCCGACAACGCCAACGAGAGCCCACCCCGCAGCGACTCGGCCATGGACGCATACGTCGATTCACAGTCGCCACCCCAGTGCACCGGAAACTGCTGGCCGCCTGCGGTCGCCGAACGGGCGAACAGGACGGCCTCACCCTCACCCCGCTCGGCGACGAGGAGATCGTGGACGGCCTGGTTGTACAGCTGGGGATAGTAGTTGTGCATCCGGGCCGGGTCAGAGCCGTCATGCCAGACGATGTCGTCGACCGGGATCCGTTCGCCGAAGTCGGTCTTGAAGCTGTCCACGCCCAGCCGGATCAGCGCCCGGAGCTTGTCGACGTACCACGCGGTGGCCTCCGGATGGGTGAAATCAACCAGCGCCATGCCCGCCTGCCAGCGATCCCACTGCCACACATCACCGGCCCGGGTGCGCACCAGGTATCCGCGCTCGGCCGCCTCGGCGAACAGCGCCGAGCGTTGCGCGATATAGGGGTTGATCCACACGCAGATCTTTAGTCCCTTGGCCTTGAGCCGGGCGAGCATCCCCTCCGGATCGGGGAAGACCCGCTCGTCGAAGGTGAAATCGCACCACTGGTACTCGCGCATCCAGAACGAGTCGAAGTGGAAGACCGACAGCGGCAGCCCGCGCTCGGCCATACCGTCGACGAAGCCGGTCACGGTGGCCTCGTCGTAGTTGGTGGTGAACGACGTCGACAGCCACAACCCGTAGGACCAGTCCGGCAGCCGGGCCGGCCGGCCGGTGAGCCCGGTGTAGCGGCGGAGCACCTCTTTGGGGGTGGGACCGGCGATGACGTGGTAGGTCAGCGACGACCCCTCGACCGAGAACTGCACCCGGGTGTTCACCTCCGAGCCGACCTCGAAGGACACCTTCTCCGGCTGGTCGACGAAGACGCCGTAGCCCTTGCTCGTCAGGTAGAACGGGACGTTCTTGTAGGCCAGATCGCTGGAGGTCCCCCCGTCGTCGTTCCAGATGTCGACCACCTGGCCGTTCTTGGTGAACGCCCCGAACCGTTCGCCCAACCCGTAGACGTACTCGCCCGGCTCCAGGGTGAGCTGCTCGTGGATCCAGCTGTGGCCGTCGTCGCCCAGCATCGCTGCGACCGACTTGCCGATCGACGAGGTGAGCGGCCGACCCGCCTGGCTGAACTCCACCTGCCACCCGCCACGACGCGGCACCCGGACCTCCAGGTCGCCCGAGCGGAGCACGCCGGCGTCCTCGCCGAGTTCGAGGTCTGGTCGGAACCCCTCGCTCCGGCGCAGGGCGAACCATGGCCCCCGGTCACGCCGCCCGGCGTGGTGGACGATCCTCACCGAGATCACCCCCGGCGCAGGTGAGGAGTAGGTGACCGTCAGCAGCGCCCGGTTCAGGGTGTCGCCTCGTCCGGTGATCCGTGCGGTGGCCGCGTAGGCGGTCAGGGTGCCCGCCTCGGGGTCGATGCGGACGTCGTCGATCTCCACCGCGTAGCGGGGGGTGAAACCGGGTTTGACGGTCCAGTAACCGTCGGTGAACTTCACGAAGGACCTCCTCGGGGACTATTTGACCGCGCCCGCGGTGACGCCGCGAGTCAGAGTGCGCTGGAAGAACAGGAAGAAGATGAGGGCTGGCAGCAGCGACACCAGCGCCCCGGCGTTGGTGGTGGGGGCATCCATCATCCGGTCACCCTGCAGCGAGGCCAGGGCGATCGGCACCGTCTGGGTGTCATTCGAGGTGAGCATCACCAGCGGGATGAAGAACTCGTTCCAGGTCCAGATGAAGAAGAACACCATCAGCACCCCGAGGGTGGGCCGCAGGATCGGGAAGACCACCTGCCACAGGATCCGGAACCGGCCGGCGCCGTCGAGTGATGCGGCCTCGATCATCTCCTTGGGGAAGGTCGTCAGCACCGAGGCCAGCAGATAGGTGCCGAAGGCCGACTGGATCACCGTGAAGATGATGATGACCGACCACTGGGAGTTGGACAGTCCGACGGCGTTCGCCATGGTGAACAGCGGGTAGATGATCGCTTCCTGGGGAAGCATGTTGGCGATCAGGAAGACCGCGACCAGCCAGGTACGGCCCTTGATCTTCCCGATGCCGATCGCGTAGGCCGTCATCAGCGACAGCAGCGTCCCGCCGACGGCCACCGCCGCGGAGATGAGAACCGAGTTGAGCAGCTTGATCGGGAAGTTGGTGCGTTCCCAGAAGTTGATCAGGCCTTGGGCGTAGAACTCCGTCGGGAAGCTCAGCGGCCCGTTCTGGGAGTAGTCGACCGGCGACTTGAAGGCGTTCATCACCATGAGCACGAACGGCGCGAGCATGAGCAGGGCGAAGGCCGAGGCGAGAGCGAGGACGACCCAGCGTCCCCACCCCCGGTGCAGTCGGGCGTCGGCCTTGGAGGTGACCACGGTGGCCTTCGGTGTGGCTGTGGTGGACATCAGCGTCCTTCCGCTTCGCGCCGCTCCGAGCGGGCCTGGAGATAGAGGATCACGCCGGCGACGAGGATGATCACCAGGGTGAGGACGGTCGCGACGGCGGAGCCGTA
>JBKEBV010000022.1:0-20763 GCA_047973315.1 Propioniciclava sp. | reverse complement strand
AGGAACGCCTCCCGCAACGCCGGCCGCTGCACACCGGAACGTGGCGGCGGGAGGGACGCCGCGGCCGCACCGGCGCCGATGCGGCCACCGTCATGAGCCTGGGAACCCCGGGCGTAGGCTACCGGAGCGGGGAGGTCTGGGGGCTCCACACGGCCTGGAGCGGCAATCATCTCCACTACGCCGAGCGGGACCAGATGGGCGCCCAGGTCATCGGCGGCGGCGAGCTTCTCCTGCCCGGCGAGGTGATCCTGGGCCGCGACGACAGCTACACCTCGCCGTGGATCTTCGGCTGCGACGCGCACGGTCTCGACGGCCAGGCGGCACGTTTCCACTCCTACCTGCGGGGGCTGCCGAGTCATCCGACCCCGCCCCGTCCGGTGACACTCAACGTCTGGGAGGCGGTCTATTTCGACCACGGCCTGCGCCACCTGCTCGAACTGGCCGATCGGGCCGCCGACCTCGGCGTCGAACGGTTCGTCCTCGATGACGGCTGGTTCCTGGGCCGGCGCGACGACCACACCGGCCTCGGGGACTGGACGGTCGACCCCGTGGTCTGGCCCGACGGTCTCGGACCGCTGATCGACCACGTGACCGGGCTCGGCCTGTGGATCGAACCCGAGATGGTCAACCCCGATTCTGACCTGGCCCGCTCTCATCCGGAGTGGATCCTGCAGCCCAGCGGACGCCTCCCTGTCGAGTCCCGCTTCCAGCAGGTCCTCAACCTGAGCATTCCGGCGGCCTTCGACCACATCCTCACCCGGATCGATGCCGTCCTGAGCGACCACGCGATCAGTTATGTCAAATGGGATCACAACCGCGACCCTCATCGACGCCGGCGACGCCGCCTCCGGCCAGCCTCGGGTGTCGGCGCAGACCTGGGCGTTCTACCGGCTCCTCGACAGCCTGCGCACGGCGCATCCGGAGATCGAATTCGAGTCCTGCAGTTCCGGAGGGGCACGTATCGACCTCGAGGTGCTCAACCGGGTCCAGCGTGTCTGGGTGAGCGACAACCTCGACCCGCAGGACCGCCAGCGGATGCTCTGGTGGACCGCTCAGCTGGTGCCCACCGAACTTCTGGGAAGCCACATTGCCTCGGGCCGGTCTCACACCACGGGACGGTGGCACGATTTCGACGTTCGCGCCGCGACAGCGGTGTTCGGGCACTTCGGCATCGAATGGGATCTGACCGAGGCGTCCGCCGACGACCACGAACGGTTCCGCGGCTGGATCATCTGGTACAAAGAACGGCGCGCCCTGCTGGCGCAGGGTCGGCTGGTGCGCGTCGACCTTCCGGATCCGGGGGTCTACTTCAAGGGAGTGGTGACCGATGACCATGCACTGTTCTCCCTGTTCGCCGAACTCCCCACCACCGCCGCCAGCCTGGGACGGCTCCGGTTCCCCGGCCTGGCTCTCGACCGTTCCTACCGGGTGACCATGCTGGATCTGCAGACTGTGGCCGAACCCCATCACGTCCCGTGGGCACGGGAAACCTCCGGGTTGGTCCTCACCGGCCGCCAGCTCGCCGAGGCCGGCCTCCGCGCACCGTACCTGCAGCCGTCCGGTCTGGTGCTGTTCGAGGCGCGAGCCGAGCCGGCCGGAGCCACCCCGGGAACGAGCGCCACACCATGAAGCCCACCCTGGCGCGGCTTGACGAGGCCTCCCGACGGATCATCGCGTGCCTGGCGCGTCGAGGACCGCTCCCCCGCAACCTGCTCGCCTCGTCGACCGGGCTCAGCTCGGGCTCGGTCACCCGGCTCACCCGGCCACTGGTGGCGCGGGGGTACCTGCGTGAACTTGCTCCCCGGGTGATGAACGTCGGTCGCCCGGGGGTCCCGCTGGAGGTCTGCCGGACGGCGGGCCGATTCGTGGGGCTCACCATCGTCCCGGGCTACCTCTACGGCGTCCTCACCGGTCTGACCGGACAGATCGGGGACCGGATCGAGCGCCCGATCGACACCTCAACCGCGCGATCGACAGCCCGGGAGATCGCCGCCGTCATCGATCAGCTCGACCAGAACCAGCCGGTCGATGCCATCGGGATCGGACTCGCGGCCGCCGTCGATGTCGCAGGAAACCTCCGCGCGGCGGACCTGCTCGGCTGGAGCGGCGGGAACCTCCAGGCAGATGTCGCCAGGCAGACCGGGATCCGCTGTGTCAGCACCAATGACGTCGACGCCTTTGCGATCGGGGAGCACTGGTTCGGTGCCGGTCGGGGAAGCCACTGCTTCACTGTCCTCACCATCGGAGCGGGGGTGGGGGCCGGCCTGATCATCGGCGATCACCTGTCGCTCAGATTCGAAGGGGCGGCAGCGATGCTCGGGGCCGCGTGGCTCCCGGACGGTCGCAGCTTTCACGATGTGCTGTGCGACGCGGAGATCTCCGCCCGCATCGGAGCCCTGGTCGGCCACCCGGTCACCTACGCCGAAGCCCTGGCCGCGCCGACCCCGGCGGCGGCCAAGGAGCTTGACCACACGGTGGCAGCGCTGGGGCACCTGGTCGGCCTTGCCACGCTCGCCTACGCACCCGACCGGGTATTGCTGAGTGGTGAGGGGATCCCGCTCGTGCATGGCCGCACCGCCAGCCTGATGGAGGCGCTCGACGCCCGCCGCTATTCCACTGTCGACCTGCCCGAGGTCATCGTGAAGGAATGCAGTCCGTATGCTTGGGCCCGGGGCGCGGCCGTCACCGGCATCCAGGAGATTCTGCTAGGCCCCCAACGCGCCTCGGAGGCGCCCGCACGCGACCCGGCGCGGGTCTGACCAAAGACCAGAATCCCGATTCCTCAGGGACCCGCGGGCCGTCTCAGCGACCGCCGGTCCAAGCTGTCACCTCCCCGACCGTGGCGGACAGGGCGCGGGAGGCTGCTGGTCGGCGGGCGCGGCTCACCCGTCGGATGCGCACCAGCAGCCTGCCAGATGGTCGTCCACGAGTCCGGCGGACTGCATCAGCGCGTACATCGTCGTCGGACCGACGAAACGGAACCCGCGTCTGCGCAGATCGCGGCTGAGGGCGGTCGACTCCGCCGTGGCAGCAGGAACGTCGGCAAGACGCCGCGGCCTCCTCCCCCGGGCTGGCTGATAGGACCAGATGAGCGCATCGAGCTCACCGGGGCCCATCTCCTGCACGAAGCGGGCGTTGGCGATGGTGGCGACCACCTTCTGGCGGTTCCTGACGATGCCGGCATCGCCCAGGAGCCGCTCGACATCGTCATCGTCGTAGGCCGCCACCACCGCCGGGTCGAATCCGCCGAACGCAGCCCGGAATCCGGGTCGCTTGCGCAGGATGGTGATCCACGACAGGCCCGCCTGGAACCCTTCGAGACTCATCTTCTCGAACAAGGCGCGGTCGCCGCGGAGCGGGCGTCCCCATTCCTGGTCGTGATACCGCCGATACTCCGCGTCGTCTCCCACCCATCCGCAGCGCTGGCGTTGGTCCGGCCCGATTCTCAGATCATCGGTCATGTTCAGCCCACCAGCCTCGCTGACGCGCCGCCGCCATCTCGGCGGCCAGGTCGTGATGGGTGAGGTGCCGCCCGAAGAGCGGACCTGAGGGCTCGAGCATCCAGGCGTCAGCCAGACCCACCTCCACGGCATCGAAGCCGACATCGCTGACCAGACGCGCCACCTGCTGCCGAGCCTCGCGGTCGTCCCCGGCGACCGCCAGAGCCAACCGGTCACCGTGATCGCCCTGCCGGGCCTGTGCGGTGAGATCGGCATAGGCCAGGTGGTTGAGGGACTTGACCGGGCGCAGGTGCGGATTGCGCGCCAACAGATCCGCGGTGCTGTGCGGCCGGGCGGTGTCCCCGTCGGTCGCTGCCCAGGCGTTGGTCGCATCCACCAAGATGCGGGAGCCCATCCGTTCCACGGGGAGGTCGGCCAGCGCCGGTTGCGGGACAGCTGCCACCACCAGGTCCGTCGCCTCCAGGAGGGCGTCGATCTCGACGAGGTGGGCGCCGGGAAGAACCGCGGCGACCACCAGATCGAGCATCGGCACGTCCTGGCGGTCACTCACCCACAGTTCCCGGCCAGCCTCCTGGGCGAGCCGGCCGATCGCGGCTCCCAGCTTGCCGACTCCGACGATTCCCAGCGGTTCACTCACGTCCATGCCAACACCACCGGGCCGCTGAGCATTCCGTCGGGGAATAGACCATTCGGCGCCCGAGTTGCACCGGCATGGACGTAGAACTGGGTATCGACACCTTCGGCGATGTCACCCACGACCACCGGGGACTTCCCCTTCCTCATGCCCAGGTGGTCCGCAACGTGGTGGCCCAGGGCATCCGCGCCGATGAGGTCGGCCTCGACGTCATCGGCATCGGGGAGCACCACCGCGACGACTTCGCGGTGTCGGCCCCGGAGATGGTGCTCTCCGGGATCGCGACCCGGACCGAACGCATCCGGCTCGCCAGCGCCGTCACGGTGCTGAGCTCGGACGATCCGGTCCGTGTGTACGAGCGCTACGCCACCCTCGACGCCTTGTCGTCGGGTCGGGCCGAGGTGGTGCTGGGTCGAGGCTCCTTCACCGAGTCGTTCCCGCTCTTCGGCTATTCCCTCAGTGATTACGAGGCGCTGTTCGAGGAGAAGCTCGCCCTCTTCGCCCGGCTGCGGACCGATCAGCCGCTGACCTGGTCGGGGGAACTCACCCAGAACCTGGCCGACGTGAGGCTCTACCCGCCGGTAGCTGATGGCCCCCTCCCCGCCTGGGTGGCGGTCGGGGGCAGCCCGCAGTCGGTGATCCGCGCCGCCCAGCACGCCCTCCCGCTCCTGCTGGCGATCATCGGCGGCCCGGTGGAACGGTTCGCGCCCTTCGCCGACCTCTACCGGCGGGCTCTGGAGGAACTCAGCCAACCGGAACAACGCGTGGGCTACCACTCCTTCGGCCACGTCGCCGCCACCGACGAGCAGGCCGTCGAGGAGTTCTACGACGCCTGGTTCGCCCAAGTCAGCCGGATCGGTGCTGAACGTGGCTGGTCAACGCCGACCCGGGCGTCCTTCCTCCATGAGATCCATCACGGTTCCCTGCTGGTGGGATCGCCGGAGACCGTCGCCCGGAAGATCTCGGCCGGCATGAAAGCCCTCCAGGCCACCCGGATGAATGTCAAGGTGTCGACCGGGCCGCTGTCGCATGAGCGGATCATGACAAGTATCGAACTGCTCGGGACGCGGGTGCGGCCCCTGGTGGCCGACATGCTGAGCTGATCCTCAGCCGAGGATCTCTCCCAGAACGGCACCCGCGTGCGCGGCACCGGCCACATCCACCTCCAAGTGGGTGACGGCTCGGAGCGTGTGCGGTCCCACCGGCGTCAGCAGCACCCCCGTGGCGGCCGCCTCCGCAGCAACAGCGGCCGCTGGCCGACCCCCGGTGTCGACCACCACGATATTGGTCTGCGGCGGTGTCAGTTCCTCGCCCAGACGCGACCCGAGGGCATCGGCGAAGGCCCGTGCAGCAACATGGTCCTCGGCGAGCCGCTCCACGTGATGGTGCAGGGCATAGCTGCAGGCGGCGGCCAGGAGCCCTGCCTGGCGCCACCCGGCACCCAGCCGCTTACGGAGGATCCGCGCCCGCCGGACAGCATCGGCCGATCCGACGAGGACCGAGCCGACCGGCGCCCCGAGCCCCTTGCTGAAGCACACACTCACCGTGTCGAAAAGCCGGCCGTAGTCGACCATCGGCACCTTGGTCTCCACCTGCGCGTTCCACAGCCGGGCACCGTCGAGGTGAAGCCCGACCCCGACCGACCGCACCCGTCGCGACACCTCGGCCAGCACCTCCAACGGCTGGATCGTCCCGCCACCGAAGTTGTGGGTGTTCTCCACGGCCACGCAGGCCGTCGACACCAGATAGGGGCCACCGTCGGCAACGACGAGGTCGGCCACATCGTCGGGCCGGGTGAGGCCGTCCGGGGTGACCCAGGTACGCATGGTGACACCCGTCAACGCACCGTGCGCTCCCATCTCGGCCCGGGCGATGTGGGCGCGGGCGTCGCACAGCACCTCCTGGCCCGGAGACACCTGGGTGGCGACGCCGAGCACATTGGCCAGGCTGCCGCTGGCGCAGAACAGACCTGCCTCGTGCCCGAACAGGTCGGCGACCTCGGCCTCGAGTTCGGCGACGCTCGGATCCTCGCCGAAGACATCGTCGCCGACCGGCGCAGCGAGCATCGCCTGCCGCATGGCCTCGGTCGGCCTGGTGATGGTGTCCGAACGCAGGTCAACCAGCATGACAGCTCACCACTCAACGGGTTCGGAGCTGATCGCCCCGTTGAACCCGCGTCGCGTGCGGTCCTCGTTCAGCCGCTCGGCCAAGTAGAAGGCGAGCTCCAGCCCCTGGTTGCGGTTCAGGCGCGGATCGCAGGCCGTCTCATAGCGGTGGGCCAGGTCAGCCTCGACCAGTTCGCCGACCCCACCCACACACTCCGTCACATCGTTGCCCGACAGCTCCAGGTGAACGCCTCCGGGCCAGGTGCCCAGCGCCGCGTGCACGTCGAAGAAGCCGTCGACCTCATCCCAGATGACCGGAAAGGCGCGGGTCTTGAAACCGCTCGCGGTGGCGAAGGTGTTCCCGTGCATCGGGTCGCAGACCCAGGCCGGGGTCCTTCCCGTCGCCTGCACCGTCTCGATGATCGCCGGAAGCCGGTCCCGAACCTTGTCCGCACCCATCCGGGTGATGAGGGTCAAACGACCGGGTTCGGCATCGGGATCCAGCTTCTCCACCAGCCCGCGGATCTCCCCCGGTGAGACACCCGGTCCCAGCTTGATCCCGATGGGATTGCGCAGTCGGCTCAACAGCTCGACGTGAGCGCCATCGAGCTGGCGGGTCCGCTCGCCGATCCAGAGCATGTGCCCCGAGGTTCCGTACGGTTGCCCGGTCCGCGAGTCGATCCTGACCAGTGGCTGCTCGTACTCCATCAGAAGGGCCTCGTGCGAGGCGTAGTAGGTCACCGTCCGCAGGGCGTCGTCGCTGACCCCGCAGGTGATCATGAAGGCGAGCGCACGCTCAATCTCGGTCGACAGCGCCTCATATGACGCCTCGACGGTGGAATTCCGCACAAAATCGGAGTTCCAGGAATGAACGGTACGCAGGTCAGCGAAACCGCCGTTGACGAAGGCCCGCACCAAGTTCAGCGTGGCCGCACTCGCGTTGTAGACCTCCACCAGGCGGCGAGGGTCATGCTGGCGGGCCTCGAGGGTGAAGTCGAGGCCGTTGACAGCATCGCCCCGGTAGCTCGGGAGGGTCACGCCCTGGCGGGTCTCGGCATCGTTGCTGCGTGGCTTGGCGTACTGGCCTGCGATACGACCGACCTTCACCACCGGCACCTGGGCGGCGTACTGGAGGACGAGCGCCATCGAGAGTTGCACCCGCAAGGAGTTGCGGATGTTGACCGCGGTGACCGTCTCGAAGGTCTCGGCACAGTCACCGGCCTGCAACAAGAAAGCGCGACCGGCCGCCACCTCCGCCATCCGCCGTTTCAGGTCGTCGCACTCGCCGGCGAACACCAGAGGTGGACGGGTGCGGAGATCGCGGACCGCCGCAGCCAGACGGTCGGCGTCGGGATATCTGGGCTGTTGACCCGCTCCCGTCGCATGCAGGTCGTCCAGAGTCGGGATCGTTGCAGACACCAGCACAGGATAGCTTTCCGGCAACTCCGCTCGGACCGCGGTCAGCGTCCGATCATCCCGGCGGCGCGGTGACCGCCGGCGGTTCCGGCGCGGGCCCGCCGCCGGGCCGCGGCAGGACCCGGCGCTCAGCCTCCTCAACCGACATCCCGCCATGCTTCACCGACGAGGCGTACCCGTTGACGAACACCTGTCCGGACTGGTGCTGGATTCCCGCCATAATCTCGTCGGTGACCCATCGCACCAGAGCCCGCTCGCCCTCACGTCCGGCGTACTCAGCGAAGGACAGCGGCTCCCCGAACCGGATCAACGGCCGGTCGGCCCACGGGATCACCTTGAGAATCCGGCGCGTCACCTGCGTGCGTTGGACACCCACCGGAATCACCGGGACACCCGCGGTCAGGGCCAGTCGCGCCACACCGGTCTTACCCTTGTAGAGCCGCCCGTCCGGAGAACGGGTCCCCTCGGGATAGATCCCGGCCACCCCACCGGCCAGCAGCACCTCGCGAATGGGGCCGAGCCCGTCCAAGGAGGCCCGCCCCCCGGAGCGGTCAAGCGGAACCTGCCCCACGGCGCGCAGGAACCAGGCGACAATCTTGGAGCCGAACCCGTACCTGCCGGTGAAGAGTTCCGCCTTGGCGGGAAAGGTCACCTTGCGCCGGATCAGCGCCGGCATCACATAGGTGTCGATCTCCGAGATGTGATTGCTGGCGAGGATGACGCCGCCGGTGGCAGGAATATGCTGCTCACCCTCCACCCGGCCGCCGTACCCCCAGCGGGACAGCCACCGGAAAGGCACCTTGAACACCGTGTACCACATGCACACACCCCTCCTCGTCGGCCCTCACCCTAGGGCATCGGCCCCTACGATGGCTCCATGGCGATTGATCCCGCACTGCAGCGCTTCCACTCTGCGGGCGGCACGACGGGGGTTCTGCTGTGTCACGGTTTCACCGGCAGCCCGGCAGCTGTGCGCCCGTGGGCGGATGCCCTGGTCGGGGCAGGTCACACGGTCACGGTTCCCCGGCTCCCCGGGCACGGCACGGTGTGGCAGGAGCTGGCGGTGACCAGCTGGCAGGACTGGTATGCGGCCGCTGAGGCCGAGTACCGGGCGCTCGCGACGCAGTGTGACCGCGTTTTCGTCGGAGGTCTGTCCATGGGCGGATCCCTGGCGCTACGCCTGGCCGAACACCATCCGGCGCTCGCCGGCCTGATCCTGGTCAACCCGGCCATGGCCGCTGTCGACCCGCTGGCACGCCTCGCACCGGTGTTGCAGCACCTGGTGACCTCAACGCCCTCCATCGGGGGCGACATCAAACGTGCCGGCGTTGACGAGAAGAGCTACCGCCGGACCCCGGTTGCCGGGGTCGCGCAGTTGTTCAAGCTGTGGGCCGATGTGCGATCGTTGCTCGATCTGGTCACCTGTCCGGTGCTGCTATACCGCTCGCGCGTCGATCATGTCGTACCGGCAAGTTCAGCCGACCTGATCCGACGCCACATCTCCAGTGCCGATTACACCGAGGTCACCCTCCAGGACAGCTATCACGTGGCCACCCTCGACAACGATGCCCCCCGGATCTCGGCCGGGACGATCGAGTTCATCCAGCGGGTCAGCGCCGCCGGGTGAGCTCGGCTGCACCCACCCGCCGCAGATCGGTCTCGCTGGGAGCAGGGCCCTCGCCGGCGATCCACCCGGTGACCGTCTCCACGCCCCAGCGTCGCACGCAGCCGGCCACCACCACCTCGCTGCTCGCATAGGCGACGGCCTCGCCGACGCCACCGGCCCGAAATTCGGCATCGGCAGGCACCGCCACCGCGTCAAGACCGGCCAGGGCAGCTTCGTTCGCCCGCCGCGCCGCCGGCCAGACGGGGACCGAAGCCCATTCGGCGAGCCCTTCGACGAGCACCAGCGGCGCCGGGCTCTGCGGCGTCCGCAGCAACGCATGAACGCCCTCGTGGGTGAGGAGTCCGGCCCGGTCGACCGCATCGAAAGAACCGACCACCGACGGGTTGAGCACCACCCGCGGACCGGAGTCGGCGGCATCGTGGGTGAAGGCAGCGGTAGCCGGGTCCATCCGGGTCGGCGACCGGCGCAGGAAGGCGCTGACATCGGCGGGAAGCTCCACCACGAGATCCCCCGGCGGGACGCCCGCACCCAGAACCTCGATCAACCGGTCACGTGCTTGCCGGGCTGCGACCACCCACGTCTCGGCTGCCGCCTCCGGCACCGTCACCACGGCCACACCAGCCTCGGATCGTGCCCCCACGGCGGTGCGGAACCAGATCGGTTCGCCTGCGAGCGCGGTCGCCTCGGCGATGCGGTCTCCGCGATAGCCGATCCGGAAGCGAAAGGTGGCCTGGTGCGGCTCGGTGCCGATCACGGTGGCGACCGCCAGTCCGACGGGCGTGTCGCTGAGCGTCACCGATGCCATCGCGCGCCACGAGGCGAACCATGCCGCCGCCGTGCTCGCCCGCCCGGGAGTGAAACACTCCGCGAAGGCGGTGCCACCCTCGGCCAGGGCGGCGCGCAGGCGTTGAGCAGTTCGGCCCGGAGTGGACCCGGGTTCCCCGGGGCGGCTCGGCGCGGAGCATCCGACGGCCAGCAGGGGCAGGACGAGTGCCCCGGCCCGCATCAGAGTGCGGCGGGGCAGCACGGGCAGCAGCGGTCAGCTCAGCACACGGCGGGCGCTGTGGTAGGGCGCCGGGTAGCTGTTCAGCGTCTGCATCACGATATCGACCCGGGTGTTCCGGGCATGGACGATCTTGCCGTCACCGATGTAGATGCCCACATGGGAGACCGGCGAATACCAGAAGATCAGGTCGCCCGCACGGAGGTTGGCCCGCGACACCGGGGTACCGATCCGCGACTGCGCCGCGGAGGAATGCGGCAAGGACACACCGGCCGAGCGGTAGGCGGCCACCATCAGTCCGGAGCAGTCGAAAGAGTTGGGCCCTTCAGCGCCCCAGACGTACTGGCTCCTGCCCACCTTGGAGATCGCGTACTGGACAGCCTTGACCGCCCGGGCGTCGGCGCTCCCGCCGGACACCGCGGGCGCGGGCGCCGAGGCAGCCACCTTCTTGGCTGTCGCCGCGGTCGATGCGACGACGCCCTGATCCTGCTCCGCCTCCAGCGCTGCGCGCTCCTCGGCTGTCAGACGATTGAGCGTCCGGCTCATCGCCTGTTCGCGCTGACGTCCCTGTGCGAGGAGGTCCTCGGCCTTGGCCTTGGTGGCCTCCCAGGTTTCGACCTCGGCCTGAGCCGCGCGCTGGAGGTCGTCGAGGTTGGCCTGTTCGGTCTGGTAAATCTGGACGGTCGTGTTCATGTTGTCCTCCACCTTCTGCGTGGTGGACAGGGTGCGCATGAAGGTATCGGGGTCGCCGCTGACGAAGATCGCGGTGGTCTCATCAACGCCGCGCGAACGGAACTGGGTCAGCGCGACGCGACGCGCCTGGTCGGCGAGCTCATCGACACGCTTCTGCTGAGCCTTGATGTCGGCCTTCAGAGCGTCAAGCCGTTCCTCGCCCTTCCGGAGCTTGATCCCGGCCTGCGCGTAGGCCTCCTCGAGTTCCCCGGCCTCGTCGTGCAGGCGCTCCAATTCAGCTGAGGCCTGCGCTGCGGTGGTGGGCTCGGCGTGCACCGGCACCGCCGCCCCGAACATCAGGGTCCCGGTGGCGACAGCCCCCACCAGGAGAGTTGGCAACACACGTCGACCCCGAGAGCGCATGCAGCGGTTCCTTTCATCGAGTCCACGAGCGATCGACGGAGGGGGCCAAGCGCCAGGAGAAGCGGTCTTTTCTGAGAAAACCTTAGGTCATTATCAGCCCGGGTTCAAGATACGCGCTCCGAACCCGGTACGACAGCGGCTGATACCCCGCGCCGGACGGTCTCAAGACGCAACGGCGGCAACAGCCCGCCAGCGGAGAGCGCTGCCAGCGCGTCGCGCTCCCCCGCATCCAGGGCTGGGCCCTCGGGAACCCCGAGCAGCACCGAGACCACGCAGTCGGCACACCCGATCCCCCGCATCGAACAGTCGGCACAATCAACAAGGAATGAGTCCATGGCCGAACGATCACAGGTCGGACTGACATTCCTTCTCAGCCCCACCTGCCGACCAAATCGTCCGAGGCGCTGCCTAGCGTGACCGTCGTGACCACTCATGCTCTCCAGCCCGGCCTCGACGACCTGGGACAACCGCTGTCCGAGACCACCTTCGTCGTCGTTGATCTGGAGACGACCGGCAGCACTGCCGCGGACGCCATCACCGAGATCGGCGCGGTGCGGGTCACCGGTGGTGAGGTGACCAGCGAGTTCGCCACCCTGGTCAACCCGGACGTGCACATCCCGGCGTTCATCGCCACCCTCACCGGCATCACCGATGCCATGGTGCTCTCGGCACCAGCCGTGGGGGAGGTGATCCCGTCCTTCTGGGAGTTCGCCCGCGGCGCGACCCTGGTCGCCCACAATGCCCGGTTCGATGTCGGATTCCTGCGCCGGGCGACGGCGACCCTCGGCTACCCGTGGCCAGCGCCAACGGTGCTTGACACGGTAGGACTGGCCCGCGGGGTGCTGATGAGCGATGAGGTGCCGAACCTCAAGCTGGCGACGCTGGCCCGCCACTTCTCCTCCCCGGTGACACCCGACCACCGCGCTCTGGCCGATGCCCGGGCCACCGTTCACGTGCTCCACGCCCTGATCGAGCGGGTCGGCAACCGCGTCGCGACGCTGGAGGACCTTCTCGAGTTCACCCGCGGCGTCTCGGTCAGCCGCCGTGCCAAACGTGCCCTCGCCCGGGACCTGCCCACCGGCCCGGGGGTCTACACCTTTGTCGCCGACCTGCCCGACCGCGACGGTGTGGTGCGACCCCAGACGCTCTATGTGGGAAAGAGTGTCAGTATCCGCTCCCGCGTCCGGTCCTATTTCACCGCGGCAGAAAAGCGTCCCCGCATGGAAGAGATGGTGCGCATTGCGACCCGGGTCGAGGCGACCGAGTGCCGCACCCCGTTGGAGGCCGAAGTGCTCGAGTTGCGGCTCATCGCCGCGCATGTCCCCCGCTACAACCGTCGCTCCAGGTTCCCCCGGCGACAGCACTGGCTCAAGGTCACCGAGGAGCCCTTCCCCCGGCTCTCCCTCGTGCGGCAGGTCCGCGACGACGGCGCCACCTACTTCGGGCCGTTCACCCGCCGGGCCTCGGCCGAAGAGGCCCGCGACGCGCTCTTCGACGCCTACGGCATCCGCCAGTGCGGCGGACGCCTCCCGGCCACGAGCACCACCAGCCGCTGCGCGCTGGGTGACCTGGGGCGGTGTGTGTCCCCGTGCGACGGCACAACCTCGCAGGTCGACTACCACGCACTGGTCGACGAAGTCCGCCGCGCCCTCCGCGTCGACGTCCGGGGGGTCCTCACCGCGAACCGTGAACGCCTCGCGCGCCTCATCCGGGCCGAACGGTTCGAGGAGGCCGACCAGATCAAGCGCCGCACCGAGGTCTACCTGCGCACGGCGACCCACTCGCGCCGCATCGAGTCGATCGCCGCCTGCCCCGAGATCGTCGCCGCCCGACGCACTCCGGCGGGGTGGGAGATCCACGTGATCCGCCACGGCCGCCTGGCCGCGGCGGCGACAGCGCGGCCAGGCGAGGTGCCGCAGGCCGTGGCCCGGGACGCGGTGGCCGCTGCCGAACGGGTGCCGCCCCCACATCCGGGGCAGCCCGCCGCCACCACCGAGGAGGCTGAGCGGATCGCCACCTGGCTCGAGGAGCCAGGCATCAGGCTCATCGCGGTGGAGGGCGACTGGGCCTGGCCCATCCACGGAGCCGCGAATCCCGGCGATCTCCCGGTTCTCATGCTCGGGGACGATTCCGGTGCCAGCCCCACGCCGGCGCCCATGCTGGCTACGCTGCGTCCATGAACACCGCGATCGTCTTCATCAACACAGCCGTCGACCAGGTCGGCGAGGTCGCGGAGACCGTGGCCGCGCTTCCCGGAGTCACCGAGGTCTATTCGGTGACCGGTGCCATCGATCTGGTTGCCATCGTCCGCACCCGGTCGGTGGATGAGATCGCCGACATCGTCACCGGACTCCTCAACAAGGTACCCGGCGTCACCAACACCCAGACCCACCTCGCCTTCCGCGCCTACAGCGCCCACGACCTGGAGGCAGCGTTCTCGCTCGGCGACTGACCGGCGACATGACAGCGCCTCGCGACCCGGACGGTCGCGAGGCGCTGGGCGGTTGCTGATCAGGCAGCGTCGATCTCCACCGACTCGATCACCACCGGATCCACCGGACGGTCGGCCCGACCGGTCGGCGTGGTGGCGATGGCCGAGACCACCTGCTGGGAGGCGGCGTCGGTCACCTCACCGAAGATCGTGTGCCGCATGGTGAGATGCGGCGTGGGGCCCACCGTGATGAAGAACTGAGACCCGTTGGTCCCCGGACCCGCGTTCGCCATCGCCAACAGGAAGGGCCGGTCGAAGCGCAGGTCGGGGTGGAATTCGTCAGCGAACCGGTAACCGGGGCCACCGGTACCGGTGCCCAGCGGGCAGCCGCCCTGGATCATGAAGCCGTCGATGACGCGATGAAAGGTGAGACCGTCGTAGAACCGTCCGGTGGTGGTCTCGCCGGTGTCGGGGTCCGCGTACTCACGGCTCCCGTCGGCCAGGCCGACGAAGTTGGCGACCGTCTTGGGTGCCTGGTCGTCGAACAGGTCGATCACGATGTCGCCGTGGTTGGTGTGCAGGGTCGCCTTGGTGCCCACGAAGGTCCTTTCGTCT
Organism: Propioniciclava sp.; assembly: GCA_047973315.1. Lineage (GTDB taxonomy): Bacteria > Actinomycetota > Actinomycetes > Propionibacteriales > Propionibacteriaceae > Propioniciclava. Next base: position 6,376 of record JBKEBV010000022.1, on the reverse strand, counting down.
CCGTCAGATATGACATCACGAGGTTACCGCGCCGCAGCCCCCCGCCGCCCCGGTCGGTTGGGTACGGTGGTCGCACGCGATCACGCGAACCAATCACGCGATTACGCGAACCCAACCATGGAGGAACCGTGAAACGGAAGAAAAAGTCTGCTGGTGACACCACCCGCGACGCCAGCGAGATGGGCAAGGACGCCCTCGAGCAGGCCCAGGCCTACCTCGCCCAGGCTCAGGAGTACCTCGGTCCCCGGGCCCAGGACTACCTGGCCCAGGCCCAAGAATACCTCGCGCCGCGGGCGCGCGAGGTGAAGAAGCGGGGGGCGCGGCTGGCCGCGTCGGCGGTCGACGCCGCCCGGCCACGTATTGATGACGCGCTCGACCGGGTCGGACCCGCTCTCGACGCCACCTACCAGCGCGCGGTTCCGGTGATCGACGAGGCCCGCAACAAGGTCCAGAACAGCCTGCTCCCCTGGGTCAGCAACACCCTGCATCAGGCAGCCGACGGCGCCGCTTCCCTCGAACTCCCCGAGGTCGCCCGCCACATCACCATCGTCGAGGCTGAGCCGGAGAAGAAGAGCCCCTGGAAGCGTATGGGCAAGATTCTGCTGGCCGGTGGCATCGTCGCGGTCATCGCGTTCGCCATCAAGAAATTCCTGGCGCCCACCGATTCGGGATGGCAGGCGCACGAGCCGGCCACCCCCTACACCCCGCCCGCACCGCCGGCTGCTGCCCCGGAAACTGCGAAGGCCGAAGATGCCGCCGAGGCCTATCTCGACGCCCCCGAGCCTGCCGAGGATCCCGAAGAAGCCGCGACCGAGGAAGCAGAGACCGCGACCGAGGAAGAGGCCACCACCGAGGACAGCGCGGGGGACGATGCCGCCCCTTTAGCCGATAGCCCGTACGGAGAGGGTTCCTATGTGGGAACCGAACCCCCTGAGGGCTACGAGATCAAGGGCAACGAACGCTCGATGAAGTTCCACGTCCAGGGCAACGGTGGTTTCCAGCGCACCATCGCCGACGTGTGGTTCAACAGCGAGGAGGCTGCCGAGGCGGCCGGCTTCGTCAAGGCCCAGCGGTGACAACGGAGCGGTAGCGCTTCACCGCACGGGGGCACGTCCAGAAGGGACGTGCCCCCGTCTGCGTACCCGGACGAGCACGAAGTGAAAGTTATCTGCCGTGGCGGCACTCACAACCGTCCCACCCGACGGGCCTTGTCCGGGTGAAGACACCGGACAAGGAGACACCCATGCCGCCGCTACCCCCCGATTCCACCCATCTCTGGGTCGACGCCGCACCGTTTCGCGCCCACGTCCACCACCTGGTGACCACCACCGGGATCCGGTGGACCGTGATCGCCGTCGTGGCCAATGTGCCTCCCGGACTGATGTCCCGGCTCCTCTTCGCCCAAGGCGGCCCACCGCTGCGGCGGCTGCCCCTCGACTGCGCCCGCCGACTGGTCGCCATCACCCCGGATCTGCTCACCCGCCTGCGGCGCGCGAGCATGCCCGCCGCTCCCACCCACGGACGTCTGCGAGAACTCGCCCGGAGAGGATGGACCACGCGGGACCTGGCCGCTGCGCTCGGCTGCCCGACAGCCGAGATCGAGGTCCTTCTCTCCGGCCGGGCGCGCTCAGTACCGACGGTCCGAGCCCATGCCGTGTGCGCTCTGCTCGCCGCCGCTGACCGGGCGGCCGCCGGACGTGTGCCCTGCGCCGCCTAGCGCTAGCTTTGTGGCCATGAGCGTGCCGCCGTTGGTCGTCGTCGCAGCGACCACGGTCGTCGCCGTCGGGCTCACCCGTCCGAGCCTTCGTCGACTTCCCCGACCTGAGGGCGCACCGGACTACGCCACCCTCGGAACGCGGGGATTCCTCATCGCTGTCGGCGTCATCACCGCTGTCGGTTCGACCTTGGTCACGACGCTACTGCCGCCCGCGCACCAGGCCCCCTGGCTGGCGCTGACTGCGTGCGGCGCGTTGGCGGTCAGCATCGACGCGTGGACCACTTGGCTTCCCCGAGCGGTGACGCTGACCGGACTGTTGCTCATCGGCGCCGGGGTGATCATCACCGCGGCGTGGGAGTCCTCGGCCACACCGCTGATCCACGCGGGGCTGGGAGCGGTTGCGGTGGGCGGTTTCTTCCACGGGGTGTGGTGGCTCACCGGACAGCTGGGCTACGGGGATGTCCGGCTGATGGTCCTCATCGGAGGGGTCTGTGCGCTGGAGGGTCTCGAGTTCGTCGGTTCCTCGGTGTTCTGCGGGAGCGTCGTCGGCGCGATCTGGGCTGTGGTCCACCGGATCAGGTCGGGTGGCGCCGACCCCTTCCCGTACGGGCCGGCCCTGTTCAGCGGGCCCTACCTGACCCTGGGACTGCAGGGCCTGCTGAGCTGAGGTGGGTCCGGCGGCTCAGCGGCGCGCAGCGATGGATGAGGTGACCGCCACCCAGTGGTCGAGAAGTCGTGAGGCGGCGCCCGAGTCGATCGCCGCTGCGGCCCGCGCCACCTGCGGCGTCATCTGCTCGGCCAGGGACCTCGCCGGGTCGGGACCCTCGGCGGCCAGCAGGGCTGAGGCGGCGTTCAGGACCACGATGTCGCGCACCGCTCCGGGCTTCCCGGCGAAGGTGTCGCGGACCACCTGGGCATTGTGCGTGGCGTCGCCGCCGACGAGTGCCTCCGCCGTGGATCGCGGGATCCCCAGATCCGCCGGGTCGAGGCGGGTCGGGGTGACCTCACCGTCGATGACCACCCAGACGTCGCTCGGGCCGGTGGTGGTCAGCTCATCGAGCCCGTCCCCACCGTGGAACACCAGACCGCGGGTGCCCCGCGCGGCGAGCACCTGGGCCATCAGGGAAGCAGTGGCGGCATCAGCCACCCCGAGTGCCGCTGCCGCCGGCTGGGCAGGATTCGCCAGCGGACCCAGCACGTTGAACGGTGTGCGGATGCCCAGTTCCCGCCGGGCCACCGCCGCATGCCGCAGGGACGGATGGTAGAGCGCAGCGAAGAGGAAGACGATGCCGGTGGCCTGGAAGACCTCCTGTTGATCGGAAGGGTCGAGGTCGAGGACCACCCCCAACGCCTCGAGGCAGTCCGCCGTACCGCAGGCCGACGAGGCGGCACGGTTGCCGTGCTTGATCACCGGCGCTCCGGCTGCTGCTGCCAGCACTGCCGCCATCGTGGACACGTTGACGGTGTTGGCCCGGTCCCCTCCGGTACCGACGATGTCGACCGCACCCGTGCTGTCGAGGGCGACGGGGCGGGCGTTGTCGAGCATGCCAGCCACCAAGCCGTCGATCTCCGCCGCCGTGGCCCCCTTCGCCTGCAGGGCCACGAGGAAGCCGGCGATCTGGGCCGGCGTGGCCTCACCCGCGAGAATCTGGTTCATCGCCCAGCTCGATCGCCCGGCGTCCAAGTCCTCACCGGCGACGAGGCCGGACAGCAGGTCGGGCCACGACGGACTCACGAGGCTGACGCCTCCGCCCCGAGTCGGGCCCGGAGCAGTTCCGCGACGGTGGGCGCCAGCCGGACCGGGTCGATCGGGTAGGCGAGGACTCCCTCGGCGCGCGACCAGGTCGCCAACCAGGCATCGGCGACGCGAGCGACCAGCAGCAGGACCGGGGGGCACTCGGGGATCTCATCCTTCACCTGTCGGCACAGGCCCATGCCGCCGGCAGGGGTCGCTTCGCCGTCCATGATGACCAGATCGATGCCACCGGCGTCGAGGGTCCTCGTGACGGCCTGGTGCGTGGCGCACTCCACGATCTCGACCTCCGGCAGATCGGCGGCGACGCGGCGACCCAGGGCCACCTTGACCCGCTCGCGCACCGTGCGGTCATCGGAGTACACCAGGATGGTGGCTGGGTTCGAAACCTGTTCGCTCATCGCGTCCTCACTGTGTCGGCCAAGGGCTCACCGGTCATGGTATCCGTCCTGACGGCGTGCCTGACCCACCAGAGGGCGGACATGACAAATCGGTCACGAAGGCCGTCATTTGACGTCCATGGCGTCGCAGGACGTGACCTCAGCAACCGAGACCGGTAATAATGTCGAACGTGGCGAACCAGACCCAGACGAGCGCAGCCCTGGCCGTTCCGCATGGCGGAGTGCAGCCGATTCCCTCCTCGCGCCTGCACGGCGTGAAGGGCCGACCAGACATGGTGGCCGTGGGCACGCTGATCTGGCTGGCCAGCGAATTGATGTTCTTCGCAGCCCTGTTCGCTGCCTATTTCTCCTTGCGGAACGTCACCAACGCGATGGCGGGCCCCGGCGAACAGACCATGTGGGAGTGGGGTAGCAGCCACTTCCTCACCGACCCGGAACTGTTCGGATCGCAGCAGCCGTGGTTCTCCATCATCAACACCCCCATCCTCGTGCTGAGCTCGGTGACCTGCCAGATCGGCGTCTTCCGGGCCGAGAAGGGCAAGGTGTCCCGCACCGGGGCGTGGTTCAACCCCGCCGGTTGGGGCCTGCGCGAGTGGTACATCCTGACCTTCTTGATGGGTGCGGTCTTCATCGGTGGCCAGGCCTTCGAATACGCCAACCTGGTCAGCGAGGGCTTCACCCTGCAGACCAACGCCTACACCGGGGCCTTCTTCCTGGCCACCGGGTTCCACGGCCTCCACGTCACCGGCGGACTCATCCTGTTCCTGCTGTTGCTGGGACGGACCTACGCCGCACGCACCTTCACCCACGAGCAGCGCGTCACCGCGATCGTCACCTCCTACTACTGGCACTTCGTCGATATCGTCTGGATCATCCTGTTCTCGGTGATCTACCTCATCCGCTGACCTGACCGACCGAAAGGCGCATCACCTACCATGCGATCTCGCAGTTCCCGAAAGCGGAACAGGGCCGCCCGGCCGGTTTCGGTCGGCCTCGCCCTGCTCTTCGTCGGCGCCCTGTACGCGGCCGTCGCCCCCAGCACCCAGGTTGCCGCTGACACCGGCACCTCGGCCCAGGTCAAGGAGGGCAAGGCGCTCTTCCAGGTGACCTGTTCGTCCTGCCACGGGCTCAACGGTGAAGGCACGTCGCAGGGACCGAGCCTCGTCGGGGTCGGCGCCGCCTCGGTCGACTTCCAGATGAGCACCAACCGGATGCCGATGGCGCGCCCCGAGCAGCAGGCCCCGCAGCGGATGATCTCGGAGTACACCGCCGATGAGATCGCCGCGATCGCCTCCTATGTCGACACCCTCGGCCCCGGCCCGGCTATCCCGAACTCGTCGCAGTACGACTACAGCCAGCTCACCGAGGAGGACATCGCCCGCGGTGGCGAGCTGTTCCGCACCAACTGTTCGGCCTGCCACCAGGCCTCCGGCGTCGGCGGCGCCCTGCCCAACGGCAAATACGCCCCGAATCTGAGTCAGACCGAGCCCATCCACATCTGGGAGGCCATGCGCACCGGCCCGCAGCAGATGCCTGTCTTCGCCGAGGGCGCCCTGCCCGATGAGGATGTCGCCGCCATCATCGGCTACCTGGCCGGGCTCTCCGACGAGCCGACCCTCGGGCTCACCCTGGGAGGATTCGGACCGGTGTCGGAGGGACTGTTCGTCTGGATCATCGGCATCGGGGGCCTGAGCCTGGTCGCTGTCTGGATCGCGTCGCGAGGAGCACTCAAGAAATGAGCCACGAGAACCAGACCTTGGCCACCGTCGACGACGCCGCCCAGGATCCTGTCCCCGATCCCGGGCTCGGGGAGCACGTGGAGCGATACTCCGATGTGGACCCGGCGGCGGGTCGACGCGCTTACCGCCAGGTGGTGACGATGTTCGGCCTGGTACCGGTGCTGGCCATCGCTTTCGTGGTGGTGTACTTCGCGGTCCCGCAGACCGCGCGTATCCAGCTGCTGGGCACCGTGTGGCCGCTCAGCAACATGCTCCTGGGTCTCACCGGAGGGCTGGCGGTTCTGCTCGTCGGTCTGGGAGCGGTCCACTGGGCCCGCCAGTTGATGAGCGACCACGAGGTCGCCGAGGAACGTCACCCGGCCGTCTCCGATGAGGCCACCCGGACGGCGTTCGTCGAGAAGCTCAACGACGGCATCGCCGATGCGGGGGTTTCCCGGCGCGGAATGCTCCTCGGGAGCCTGGGTGGTGCGCTCGGAATCCTGGCCGTCCCCGCGCTGGTCACGCTGGCCGATATGGGCCCCTGGCCCACGCGGAAGATGCGCGAGGAGACGATCGAACGCACCATCTGGGCCGAGGGCGTCCGCCTGGTCAACGACGTCAATCAGCTCCCACTGCGCCCGGAGGACATGGAGATCGGACAGCTCATCAACGGTGAGCCCGAGAACCTCTTCGACCTGCACGGCACGGAACGGATGATCGAGAAGGCCAAGGCTCCGATCATCGTGGTGCGGATGGACCCCAACACCATCAAGATCCCGGAGTCGCG
>JBKEBV010000017.1:0-17574 GCA_047973315.1 Propioniciclava sp. | reverse complement strand
ACCGTCTCGGCGAGCACCTTCGCCATCGGGGCGAGGCAGTTCGTCGTGCAGGAGGCGTTCGAGATGATGGTGTCGGTCTCGGGGTTGTAGTCACCCTCGTTGACACCCATGACCACGGTGATGTCCTCGCCCTTGGCCGGCGCGGAGATGATCACCTTCTTGGCCCCACCAGCGATGTGGGCCTTGGCGGCCTCGGCCTTGGTGAAGTGGCCGGTCGACTCGATGACGACGTCGACGCCGATCTCGCCCCACGGAAGGGCAGCCGGGTCGCGCTCCTCGAAGACACGGATCTTGGTGCCATTGACCGTGATCGACTCGCCGTCAGCGGTGACCTCACCGGGGAAGCGACCGAGAATCGAGTCGTACTTGAGCAGGTGGGCCAGCGTGTCGTTGTCGGTCAGGTCATTGACGGCCACGACCTCCACGTCGGCACCGGACGCGACGAGCGCACGGTAGTAGTTGCGTCCGATACGGCCGAAGCCGTTGATTCCAACCTTGACAGTCATGTGTCGGTGTCTCCTCTTTGCAGGGATCGTCCCGCCGAACGGCAGGAGTGGACGCCTTCAGGATATCGCCTCGCCGCCTGGCCTGGCGGCGCTCGGCGGGGATGCCGCTATGTGATACGCGCTCGGAGGGTCTCAGCCCGCGTCGTCGAGCATGTCCGGGCTGAGATTCGCCTCGGTGCCGGGGATCCCCAGCTCGTGGGCCCGCTTGTCGGCCATGGCGAGCAGTCGACGGATCCGGCCGGCGACAGCATCCTTGGTGAGCGGCGGGGAGTGGAGCTGGCCGAGCTCCTCCAGGCTCGCCTGCTTGTGCTCCAAGCGGAGCGTACCGGCCACCCGAAGGTGCTCGGGGACATCCTCGCTGAGGATCTCCAGGGCCCGCTGCACCCGGGCACCGGCGGCGACAGCGGCACGGGCCGAGCGACGCAGGTTGGCGTCGTCGAAGTTGGCCAGCCGGTTGGCTGAGGCCTTGATCTCGCGCCGCATCCGGCGCTCCTCCCAGGCCAGCAGCGTCTCGTGAGCCCCCAGCCGGGCGAGCATCATCGCGATGGCGTCCCCGTCACGGATGACGACCCGGTCGACCCCGCGGACCTCCCGCGGTTTGGACTGGACGCCCAACCGGCGGGCGGCGCCCACGAGCGCCAGTGCCGACTCCGAACCCGGACAGGTGATCTCCAGCGACATCGACCGCCCCGGTTCGGTCAACGAACCGTGAGCCAGGAAGGCCCCACGCCAGACCGCGGTGGCCACATCGAGCGGCCCACCGACCAGCGTGGCGGGAAGCCCGCGGACCGGCCGTCCCCGCAGGTCGACCAGCCCGATCTGACGGGCGAGCGAATCACCGTTGCGGATGAGACGGACGACATAGCGGGTGCTGCGGCGCAGACCACTGGGGTTGATGACGACGAACTCGCTGGCGAACCCGAACAGGTCCAGAATCGAGGTGCGCAGACGCCGGGCGGCGGCACCGGTGTCGAGGTCGGCCTCGATGATGATCTTGCCTCCGGCCAACTGGAGACTTCCGGCGAAACGGAGCAGCGCAGCGACCTCGGCCTTGCGGCAGGCGGGCTTGGTCACCGGCACCGTCGCCAGCTCCGCCTTCACCTCCGCAGTCAGTGCCATAGGGGACACCCTAGCCTCCCACGAGGTCGGCGTAGACCGAGGCGAGCCGCAGAACATCGTGGCGGGCGCTGCCGTCACTGGCCCGCACCGGGGAGATCACCACCTCGGCGCCGAATTCGGCCGCCCGGGCGCGCAGCGCCGGTTCGTCGTCGACGAAGGTCGGATCGGCGATGATCGTGTCCAGACGCAGCCCCGGGGCGTGGCCGGCCAACACCTCCAGGTGCGCGGTGGCCGAGTACCCGGCCGTCTCATCGGCCGGTGCCAGATTGAGGGTCAGGATCCGCCGGGCGGGCGCCTGGATCAGCGCCCCGGCCAGGTCCGGCACCAGCAGGTGCGGAATGACGGAGGTGAACCACGATCCGGGGCCGAGCACAATCGCGTCGGCCTCGGCGACAGCGGCCAGCACCTCCGGTGAGGCAGGAGGCCGCTGCGGCACCAGACGGATCTCGCGGACGAAACCCCGGGAGGTGGCGACCATCGCCTGCCCGGTGACCAGGGAGGCGGTTTGCGGATCGTCGGGGTCCAGGCCGAGCACATCGGCCTCGATGGCCAGCGGAACCGCCGCCATCGGCAGGACCCGCCCCTGGATGTCGAGCAGTCGGCCCACCATCTCGAGGCCGGCCACCGGGTCGCCGAGCTGCTGCCAGATGCCGGCGATGAGCAGGTTGCCGATGGAGTGCCCGGCCAGCGGCCCGGCCCCCCGGAACCGGGACTGGAGCACATCGGCCCACTGCCGACCCTCGGGGTCGTCGCCGCAGAGCGCGGCGAGCGCCATCCTCAGGTCCCCCGGGGGGAGGATGTCGAACTCCTGTCGCAGCCGACCTGAGGATCCGCCGTCATCGGCGACGGTGACGACAGCGGTCAGCCGGTCGGTCACCCGTCGGAGTGCCTGGAGCGAGGCGGCGAGGCCGTGGCCACCGCCCAGCGCCACGACAGCGGGGAGAGCGGGCCCCAGCCCGACGGTCATTCCATCCCCAGGTCACGGTGGACGACGTGAACCCCGAGCCCATCGCCGCGGAGTCTGCGGCTCAACTCCTCAACCATCGCCGTCGAGCGGTGTTTTCCTCCGGTGCAGCCGATCGCGAGGGTGGCCAGGCGCTTTCCCTCCTGCTGGTAACCGGGGATCGCCACCCCCAACAGTTCCTCTACGGCGGCGAGCCAGGCCTGGGCCGGGTCCTGGCTGAGGACGTAGCCGGACACCGCCTGGGACAGCCCCGTCTGGGGGCGCAACTCCGGGATCCAGTGCGGATTGGGCAGGAAGCGGACGTCGAGCACCATGTCGGCATCCACCGGGACGCCGTTCTTGAAGCCGAAGGACATGCACGTCAACCGGAACTCACGGTCGTCGGCGGTGTTGAAGGCGAAGGCGACCCGACTGTTGAGCTGGTGGACGTTGAGTTCGGTGGTGTCGAGCACCATGTCCGCACCGGCCCGGAGGGAGGCGAGCATGGCCCGCTCCCGGTGGATCCCGTCCAGCAGCGGGCCGTCACCCTGCAGCGGATGGGGACGACGGACCGATTCCTGCCGGCGGACGATATGCTCGTCGGAGGCCTCCAGGAACAGGATCTGGGGCAGGACACCCCGCGCCTGCAGCAGGTCGAAGGCCGCCGGAATCTCGTCGAACTGGGTACGGGTCCGCACGTCGAGTACCACCGCGACCCGGGAGAAACCTCCCCGGGCGGCCGCATCGACGAGCTCGGGAAGCAGAAGTGGTGGCAGGTTGTCAACCACGTACCAGCCGAGATCCTCCAGCGTGTGGGCGGCCGTCCGTCTGCCTGCCCCTGACATGCCGGTGATGGCGACGAACCGGATCGACGCAGCGTCCATGGGCCCATTATGTCGTGATCTCCCCGGTGGCGGTGTTCACCGCCTCGGCGGGTTCTGATCGCCCCAGTGCCTCGACGATGGCCGTCGCCGTGTGCACACCGATCCCCGGGACCGCGGCGATCTCATCGACGGTCGCCGCACGCAGCCTTTTCAGCGATCCGAAGTGCTTCAGGACCGCCTTGCGTCGTAACTCGCCCAGCCCGGGGACCCCGTCCAGGAGTGACTCCACCATGGAGGCGCTGCGGCGCCCGCGGTGGTGCGTGATCGCGAACCGGTGCGCCTCGTCGCGGGCCCGCTGCAGCAGGAAGAGCCCCTCGCTGGTGCGGGGCAGGATCACCGGATACTCCTCGCCGGGCACCCATACCTCCTCCAGACGTTTCGCCAGCCCGACCAGCGGAATGTCGCCCAGGCCGAGCCCGTCCAGCGCCTTCTGGGCTGCGGCAACCTGCGGCGCTCCCCCGTCGACGACGACCAGGGCCGGGCGGTAGGCGAACTTGCGCGCAGCCCCGGTGGTGGCATCGACGAGCAGGGCGCCCTCGCCGGTGAGGGAGGCCTGGTCGTCCAGATAGCGGCGGAAGCGGCGGGTGATGACCTCGCGCATGGCACCGACATCGTTGCTGCCCTCCACGGTCCTGATCAGGAAGCGGCGATACTCCGACTTACGGGGAAGCCCGTCCTCGAACACCACCATGGAGCCGACCACCTCGGTGCCCTGCAGGTGGGAGATGTCGTAGCACTCGATCCGTAGTGGCGGCTGGTCCAGCCCGAGCGCGTCCTGCAGTTCCTCCATCGCCCGGGTACGGCTCGCCAGGTCGCTCGCCCGGCGGGTCTTATGCAGCGCGAGCGCCTCGGCCGCGTTGCGTCCGACGGTCTCCATCAGTGTCCGCTTATCGCCACGTCGCGGCACCCGAACGCGCACCCGGCTGCCCCGGAGTTCGGCGAGCAGGTCGGCCAGCGCCGGCCCCGATGCGGGCTCCACCGGGACGAGCACCTCGGGGGGAATGCCTCCGGACAGCACGATGTCCGGCCCGCTGTAGAGCTGGAGGCAGAAGTCCTCGATGAGTTCGGACAATGGGGAGTCATCGGCGCGGTCGGCGACCCAGCCCCGCTCTCCGAGCACCCGGCCGGCGCGGACGTGGAAGATCTTCACTGCGACCTCCAGTTCGTCGGCGGCGACGGCGATGACGTCGGCCTGCGTACCGTCGGGAAGCACGATCGCGTTCTGTTCCGTCGCCGAGCTGAGGGCCGCCAGCTGGTCGCGGAGCACGGCGGCACGCTCGAACTCGAGCTCTGCGGAGGCCTGCTCCATCTGGCCGCGGAGCCGGCTGAGGAGATGGCCGCTGTTGCCGGCGAGGAAGTCGCACACGTCCTCGGCGATGTCACGATGCTCCTCAGCGCTGATCCGGCCGACACACGGAGCCGAGCACTTGCCGATATACCCCAACAGACAGGGACGACCGGAGGCCTTCGCCGCCCGGAAGGCACCGTTGGTGCAGGACCGCATCGGAAACACCCGGAGCAGCGAGTCGATCGTCTCCCGGATCGCCCACGCCTGCGCATACGGCCCGTAATAGCGGGTGCCCTTCTTCTTGGCGCCACGACCGACGAACACCCGGGGGAACTCCTCGGCCCAGGTGACCGCCGCCCACGGGTAGCTCTTGTCGTCGCGGTACTTGACATTGAAACGGGGGTCGAACTGCTTGATCCAAGTGTACTCGAGCTGCAATGACTCGAGCTCGTTGCGCACCACGGTCCACTCGACCCCGGCGGCGGTCCGGAGCATCGTCTGGGTCCGGAAGTGCAGGCTCGCCGGATCGGCGAAGTACGAGTTGAGCCGCTGGCGGAGATTCTTCGCCTTGCCGACGTAGATCACCGTGCCGGCGGCATCGCTGAACCGGTAGACACCCGGCTCGGTGGGAAGGGTGCCGGGCGCCGGTCGGTAACTCGCCGGATCTGCCATGCCGGTCAGCTTAGATGTCCACCCGGGTGGGCAGGGCCGTTCCCGGGTCGGCGGCTGGGTACCATCGGCCCCATGAGCCCGGATCGCCGTACCTTCCTCACCGGAGCGGGTCTGGCCGCCCTCGCCGCAGGCACCACATCCGTCGCGGGATGCAGTTCGCCCGCACCGGAGGCCGAGGCGCCGGACGCTGCCAGCAGCGGCGTGTCGGTGCCCACCGGCGAAGTGCCGGTCGACGGTGGCGTCATACTCGAGGACGCCTCCTACGTGGTGACCCAACCCAGCGCGGGGGTCTACAAGGCGTTCAGCAGCACGTGCACCCATCAGGGCTGCACCGTCAAGGCGATCGAGAACCGGGAGATCGTCTGCCCCTGCCATGGTGCCCGTTTCTCGATCGAGGACGGTTCGGTGGTGGTCGGGCCGGCGACCGAGGCCCTGCCGGAGGCCGCCGCCAGCGTGGACGGCGACGCCGTCGTGATCGCGCCCTGATCCGAGCAGCAGCCCTCGCCGCCTGACTCAGCCGAGCAGCGGCTTGAGGTACTGGCCGGTGTGACTGCCAGGGTTCGCGGCGATGTCCTCCGGGCTGCCCTCTGCCACCACGAGCCCACCGCCGGAGCCTCCCTCAGGCCCCAGGTCAATCACCCAGTCGGCTGACTTGATGACATCCAGATTGTGCTCGATGACGATCACGGTGTTGCCCGCGTCGACGAGGCGACTCAGCACCACGAGCAGCTTGCTGATGTCCTCGAAATGCAGACCCGTGGTCGGCTCGTCGAGAACGTAGACCGTCTTCCCGGTGGAGCGGCGCTGCAGCTCGGTGGCGAGCTTGACCCGCTGCGCCTCGCCGCCGGACAGGGTCGTGGCCGGCTGTCCGAGCCGCACGTAGCCGAGCCCGACGTCGACCAGGGTGTCCATATAGCGCCGGATGGCCTGGATGGGGGCGAAGAACTCGGCGGCCTCCTCGATGGGCATGTCGAGCACCTCGGCGATGCTCTTCCCCTTGTAGTGCACCTCCAGTGTCTCCCGGTTGTACCGCGCGCCGTGGCAGACCTCGCAGGGAACGTACACGTCGGGGAGGAAGTTCATCTCGATCCGGATGGTGCCGTCCCCGGAGCAGTTCTCACAGCGACCGCCCTTGACGTTGAAAGAGAAGCGGCCCGGCTGATAGCCGCGGACCTTCGCCTCGGGTGTTTCGGCGAAGAGCTTGCGGATCCGGTCGAACACGCCGGTGTAGGTGGCCGGGTTGGAACGCGGGGTCCGGCCGATCGGCGACTGGTCGACGTGAATGGCTTTGTCCACGTGGTCGAGCCCCTCGATGCGGCGGTGGTGCCCGGGGACGTCCTTGGCATGGTAGAGATGCCGGGCCAGCGCTCGGTAGAGGATCTGGTTGACGATCGACGACTTGCCCGACCCCGACACGCCGGTCACCGCCGTCATCACCCCGAGCGGGAAGCTGACGGTGACATCGCGCAGGTTGTTCTCCGTCGCGCCGTGCACGGTCACCCTCGCCCCGTTGCCGGTGCGGCGGATGGCCGGGACGTCGATGCGTCGCCTGCCGGACAGGTACGCCCCGGTCAAGGACTTCTTGCTGCTCATCAGCTTCGCGACCGGGCCCGAGACGACCACGTGGCCGCCGTGCTCCCCCGCCCCGGGTCCGATGTCGACGCACCAGTCGGCAACCTTGATGGTGTCTTCGTCATGTTCGACGACGATGAGGGTGTTGCCGAGGTCCCGCAGCCGCACCAGGGTGTCGATCAGCCGCCGGTTGTCACGCTGATGCAGCCCGATCGACGGCTCGTCCAGCACGTACAGCACCCCCACCAGACCGGACCCGATCTGGGTCGCGAGTCGGATCCGTTGAGCCTCACCACCGGACAGGCTGCCCGCCGAGCGCGCCAACGTGAGGTAGTCCAGGCCAACATCCAGCAGGAAGCGGAGCCGTTCGTTGATCTCCTTGACCACCCGCTCGGCGATGGCCGCCTCCCGCTGGGTGAGGGTCAGCTCCCGCATGAACCGGTGGGCATCGGCGATGGACATCGCCGCGATCTGGGCGATGTTGTGGTTGTTGATGGTGACCGCCAGCGTCGTCGGCTTGAGCCGGGCGCCGTGGCAGACATCGCATGGGATCTCCCGCATGTACCCAGCGAACCGGTCGCGGCTGTTGTCGCTCTCCGCCTCGGTGAACCGACGACGGACATAGGACAGGACCCCCTCGAAGGTGGCGTTGTAGCTGGTCTGGCGTCCGTGACGACTCGTCGTCGTCACCCTCACCTTGCCCGGCACACCGTTGAGCACCAGCGCGCGGGCATTCTCGGGGAGGTCCTCCCAGGCCTCATCCATCGAGAAGCCGTACTCCGGCGCCAGCGTCTCCATGATCTTCTGGAAATACCCTGACACGTACACCGATGACCACGGGGCGACCGCGTTCTCCGACAGCGTCTTGGAACGGTCGGGGATGACCAGGTCGACATCGACCTCCATCTGCGTTCCCAGCCCGGAGCAGGCCGGGCAGGCTCCCCACGGCGCATTGAAGGAGAACTGGCGGGGTTCAAGTTCCTCGATGGAGATGTCGTGGTTGTTGGGGCAGGCCAACCGTTCGGAGTAGCGACGACGGCGGTCAGTGGCTGCCTCGTCCCGGTCGACGAAGTCCACCTCCATCACGCCCGAGGCGAGGGCGAGCGCGGTCTCCACCGAATCGGTCAGGCGCTGCTTGATGGTCGCCTTGACCGCGAGGCGATCGACGACAACCTCGATATTGTGCTTCTTCTGCTTGTCGAGTTCGGGAGCATCGGTGAGCTGCAGCACCTCATCGTCGACGCGGACCCGGGTGAATCCCTGGGTGATCAGACTGCGGAACAGGTCGGCATACTCACCCTTGCGTCCACGCACCACCGGGGCGAGTACGAGGAAGCGGGTGCCGTCGGCGAGCCCGAGCAGCCGGTCGACGATCTGCTGCGGCGTCTGCCGGGTGATCGGTTCGCCGCACTCCGGGCAGTGAGGGTGCCCGATCCGCGCGAAAAGCAGCCGGAGGTAGTCATAGACCTCGGTGATGGTACCGACGGTCGAGCGCGGGTTCCGGCTCGTCGACTTCTGATCGATGGCCACCGCAGGCGAGAGGCCCTCGATGAAGTCGACATCAGGCTTGTCCATCTGGCCGAGGAACTGCCGGGCGTAGGCGGACAGTGACTCGACATAGCGGCGCTGCCCCTCGGCGAAGATGGTGTCGAAGGCCAGCGACGATTTCCCCGAGCCGGAGAGGCCGGTGAAAACGATGAGGCCGTTGCGGGGCAGCTCCAGGCTGACGTTCTTGAGGTTGTGTTCGCGCGCACCAGCCACAATGAGTCGATCGGTCACCGGCTCATCGTATGTCGTGGACCGGACAGTTCCGGTCGCTGCCCGGGCAGGGTTCCCCCCACCCGGGATTCACCCACTAGGGTGAGCCCATGCTCTCGATCCTCAATCAGGGGCAGGTGGATCCTGTTCTGAAGCGGATCGCGGACGCGACCCAGCTTCTCCTCGGCCAGACGATCAGCATCACCGATGACCAGTGGCACCAGGCCTCGGTGCTCCCCGGCTGGTCCCGGGCGCACGTGGCCAGCCATATCGCCCGCAACGCCGACGCCCTCCGCGTCGTGGTGAGCGCGACGATGGCTGGTGATCCGACGCCGATGTATCCCTCCAGCAATGCCAAGTACAACGCGATCGAACGGGGCGCCGAGCGGGACGGGCTCGAACTCCAGGTCGACCTCGACACCTCGGCGGGTGAACTCGCGCGCCTGTGCGAGCGGGTGCCGGACTGGCTGATGCCGGTCAAGCTGCTCGGCGGTGCCTACCCGCTGGCGGTGATCACCCTGATCCGGTTGCAGGAGGTGACGATGCACCACCTGGACCTGGACTGCGGCTTCACCTGGGAGGGTATCGACATCGTCCCTGCGCGCTGGCTGTTCGGGTGGATCACCCTGCTGATGCGCGATGACGCCTCGCTCCCGGCGATCGACCTGGAGAGCGCCTCCGGCGAGACCGCATCCCTCGGCGGGGTGGGCGAACGACGCACCGTCACCGGCCCGGATGCGGCTCTGTGGGCCTGGCTGATCGGCCGCACTGCCGGTGACGGCCTCACCGGTGCCGCCGGCATCACCTTTCCGCTCGCGGGCTGACCGAACCGATCAGCCCCGCAGGGGACGCCCGCGCTGGCACCGTTGGCAGCGTGAGCCCATGCGCCGAACAACCCCGTCTGGGCGAGTGGCGCGATCGGGGACGGTGATCGGCGCGCCGGGCTACTTCGTCGCCTCGACCATCTGACGGATCATCTTCTTCAGATCGGCGATCTCGTCGCGGAGCCGGGCCGCCGCCTCGAACTGGAGGTCCTTGGCCGCGGCGTGCATCTGATCGCTCAGCTCGTGCACGAGCGAGGCGAGTTCCGAGGTTGGCAGCGCCGCCAGGTCCCGGTCAGCCTTGCCCGGAACCGGCGAGGTCGTCTTCTCCTCCCCGAACTGACCCACGACATCCCAGGTGTCGGCATCCTCGCGGGCCAGCATGTCGGTGATGTCAGCGATCTTCTTCCGCAACGGCTGCGGATCGATGCCGTGGTCGGTGTTGTAGGCGATCTGCTTCTCCCGGCGACGGTTCGTCTCCTCGATGGCAGCCTCCATCGACGGTGTCATCGTGTCGGCGTACATGTGGACCTGGCCGGCGACGTTCCGCGCAGCGCGCCCGATCGTCTGGATCAGGGACCGTTCGGAGCGCAGGAATCCCTCCTTGTCGGCATCGAGGATCGCCACCAACGACACCTCCGGCAGATCGAGGCCCTCCCGCAGCAGGTTGATACCCACCAGGACGTCGTACTGGCCCAGGCGCAGTTCCCGGAGCAGTTCGATCCGTTTGAGCGTGTCGACCTCCGAATGCAGATAGCGGGTCCGGATCCCGTTCTCAAGCAGATAGTCGGTCAGATCCTCGGCCATCTTCTTGGTCAGCGTGGTGACCAGGATCCGTTCGTTGCGCTCCACCCGGGTGCGGATCTCACCGATGAGGTCGTCGATCTGCCCCTTGGTCGACTTGACGATCACCTCGGGGTCGACGAGACCGGTCGGCCGGATCACCTGCTCGACGAAGCCGTCGGAGCGAGCCAGCTCATAGGCACCCGGCGTGGCGGACAGGTAGACGGTCTGCCCGATCCGCTCGGTGAACTCCTCGAACCGCAGCGGGCGGTTGTCCAGAGCCGACGGCAACCGGAAACCGAAATCGACCAGCGTGCGTTTCCGGGACATGTCGCCCTCGTACATGCCACCGATCTGAGGCACAGTGACGTGGGACTCGTCGACCACGAGCACGAAATCCTCGGGAAAGTAGTCGAGCAGGCAGTTGGGGGGCGTCCCCTGGCCGCGGCCATCGATGTGGCGGGAGTAGTTCTCGATACCGGAGCAGGTCCCGATCTGTCGCATCATCTCGATGTCATAGCCGGTGCGCATCCGCAGCCGCTGCGACTCGAGGAGCTTCTGCGCACGATCAAGGTCGGCAAGGCGTTCGGTCAGCTCGGTCTCGATGCCGGCGATGGCGGTCTCCATCCGCTCGGGGCCAGCCACGTAATGGGAGGCGGGGAAGACGTAGACCTCCGAATCCTCACTGAGCACCTCACCAGTCATCGGATGCAGCGTGGACAGCGCCTCGACCTCGTCGCCGAAGAACTCGACCCGGACGGCGTTCTCCTCATACATCGGGAAGATCTCCAAGGTGTCACCCCGCACCCGGAACGTCCCCCGGGTGGCCGCAAGGTCGTTGCGCGCGTACTGGATCCCCACGAGTTGGCGCAGCAGCGAGTCGCGGTCGTGGTCCTCCCCCACGCGCAGCCGCACCATCCGGTCGACGTACTCCTGCGGGGTGCCCAGACCGTAGATGGCCGACACGGTGGCGACGACGATCACGTCGCGTCGGGTCAGCAACGAGTTCGTCGCCGAGTGCCGCAGCCGCTCAACCTCCTCGTTCAGGGAGGAGTCCTTCTCGATATAGGTGTCGGTCTGCGGGACGTACGCCTCAGGTTGGTAGTAGTCGTAATAGCTGACGAAATACTCCACGGCATTGTCGGGGAAGAACTGGCGCAACTCGTTGGCGAACTGCGCCGCCAAGGTCTTGTTGGGTTGCATCACCAGCATCGGCCGCTGCAGTCGTTCGGCCAGCCAGGCCACCGTGGCGGTCTTGCCGGTGCCGGTGGCCCCCAGCAGCACCACATCGTTCTCACCGGCGGTGATCCGCTGCTCGAGGGCGGCGATGGCCGCTGGCTGATCCCCGGCCGGTTCAAAGTCCGCATGAACCTGGAACGGAGCCACGCGCCGCTGAATATCGGAGATCGCACGCATGCCGATCACCCTACTGGCGGGCACCGACACCACCGGACAAAACCCCGGAGCGACGTGCATCGGCCGCCCCGGGCAGCACCCGGGACGGCCGATGACAGCCGACGTGATCAGCCGATCGCGAGCGGCACCTCATGCGGGGTGTCCTCGCTCGAGGTGCCCACGTAGACGGTGTAGGTGCCGGGCTTCACCTGGAACGCACCGGAGGCGTAGTCCCACACGCTGAAGGGATGATTCGTCGCGGCCGGATCGAGGACGATCTCGACCTGCGTCGACTCGCCCGCCTCCAGCCGCACCTTGGCGAAGCCGACCAGACGCTTCGGGGGCTGCCCGTCGACGGGGACGCCCAGGTACACCTGGACCACCTCAGCACCGGCGACCGAGCCGGTGTTGGTCACCGTGGCGGTCACGGTGACCGGCGTTGTCGCGTCGGCCTGATCGGCGACGCTGACATTGCTCAGGTCGAACGTCGTGTAGGACAGGCCGAACCCGAAGGGGAACAACGGCGCGATGCCCTGGCTGTTGAACCAGCGGTAACCCATGTTGAGCCCCTCGGTGTACCGCATCGTCGGGTACCCCTCACCCTCATCGGTGCCCGGGTAGCGGACCGGGTCATCGTGGTACATGAGGTCTTCGAGCCTCGCGGCGTAGGTGGTGGGCACCTTGCCGGACGGGTTCACCACACCCCAGAGCAGTTCAGGGACGACGTGGCCGTCCTCAGCACCCTGGTTCCACACCTCAAGGACCGTGTCAGCACGATCGATCCACGGCAGCAGCACCGGGGAGGAGTTCTTCAGCACGACCACGGTCCTCGGGTTGAGGCCGAGGAGCTCGGCGACCATCTCGGCCTGCTTGAAGGGCATCTCCGGGGTCGCCATGTCGGCACCCTCAGTGGCGATGAGACCGGCCATCAGCAGCACCGTGTCAGCGGCCTCGACGGCGGCCTTCGCCTCAGCGAGGTTCGACTGGTCGCGCTCCACCACGAAGAGTTCTGCGGTGGACGGGGATCCGAGGTCGGCGAGGATGTCCTTCAGGCCGGGCAGCGGATCGACCGTGTAGAGCGGGTCGACCTTGGAGGAGCCGCCGCCGCCCTGGCAGGCCTTCGCGGCGAACGAGTCCATGCCGACGATGAGCACCTTGCCGGAGTCGGTCGGCAGCGGCAACAGACCGGCATCGTTCTTGAGCAGGACGGCCATCTCGTGGCCCATCTCCCGGGAGATCCGTCCGTTCGCCTGCGCGTCGATCTCCGTCGGAGCGTACGGCTTGCCGAACTGGTCGAAGCGGAACATCTGGGTGAAGCGGCGCACCAGCGCCCGGTTCACCGTCTCGATCTCCAGGCTGGTGTCATGCAGAGCGGCCTTGACCGCATCGGCATTGAGGAACTTGGAGTCGGGCATCTCCAGGTCCATGCCGGCGCCGAGCGACGCGGCCGTGGAGCGGCAGGACCAGAAGTCGGACTGGACGTAGCCGTCCCAGTTCCAGTCACGACGCAGCACGTCGTGGAGGGTGTACCGGTTCTCGGTGGCGTAGGTGCCCCGGACCCGGTTGTAGGAGCTCATAATGGCGGCGATCTCACCGTCCTTGCAGCACATCTCGAACGGCAGCAGGTACATCTCCCGCAGGACGTGCTCGTCGATCTCGACGTTGGCGCGGAACCGCTCATACTCCTGGTCGTTGACGACGTAGTGCTTGGCCATCGCAATGACGTTGTGATCCTGGATGGCCTTGGTGACCTGGACGCCCATGACGCCGGAGAGGTAGGGATCCTCGGAGAAGTACTCGAAGTTGCGGCCACTGATCGGGGTCCGGTGCAGACACACACCCGGGCCCTCCAGCACATGCTGACCCAGCGAGTTGCACTCCGACCCGATCACATCACCGTAGCGGTAGGCCAGCTCGGGGTCGAAGGATGCAGCCACCCCGATGGTCATCGGCAGTGCGGTGGCCGGCGGTGACGGGGTTCCGTCCCCCATGCCCACCCCCACCGGGCCGTTGGTGATACGCATCCGCGGGATGCCGAGCTCATCATCGCCGAGGACGTGCCGCTCGATCTGGATCTGGGCCAGGAGTTGCCCCATCTCCTCGTCCGACATCTCCGCCATGGCACCCATCTGGTTGCTGAACGCGTAGATGTCAATGGTCTCCATGTTGCCGTGCAGCTGGGCGATCTTCTGGTCCAAGGTCATGGCCTCGACCAGCTTCTCGGCCCGCTCGCGAGGGCTGAGGCTGGCGTCCATCCAAGGGTGCGAATCCGACATGCGATCTCCTTCGATCCGAGGGTTCTTCGGTACCTGTCACTGTAGGCAGCCGCTCCCCGGCAGGAGGCCGCTTGCCACCCGTTGCCAATTATCGGACGGGGGTGCGGAGGGTCTCCCAGAGCCCGTCAACGGCACGGCCGAGTGACCTCACGTCCCCAGAGTTGTCGACCACGTCGGTGGCGAGGGCCAGCCGCTCCCGACGACTCGCCTGTGCGGCGATCCGCGCCCGCGCCTCCGCATCGCTGAGGCCCGACCTCGTCCGCACCCGCGCCACTTGGACATCGACCGGAACGTCGACCACGATGATGCGGTCGAAGGACGATGCCTGCCCCGTCTCGACCAGGAGCGGAATCACCTCGACGACGACAGCATCCGGATCGGTGGCGAGGGCATCGGCCCGAAGTGCTGCGGCACGGTCGCGGACATAGGGGTGCACGATGGCGTTCAGTGCGGCGCGCGCGGCGTCGTCGGCGAAGATGATCGCCCCGAGCGCAGGGCGGTCCAGCTCGCCGGTCGCGGTCAGTACGTCAGCCCCGAAGTGCCGGACCACCGCGGCAAGGCCCTCGCTGCCAGTAGCGACGGCCTCCCGGGCCAGCACATCAGCATCGACGATAACCGCACCCCGTTCGGCGAGCAGGTCAGCGACCGTGGTCTTCCCCGATCCGATTCCTCCGGTGAGCCCGACCCGCTGCATGGCGACATCCTGCCAGACCCCCCTTCCGCGTAGCGGGAGCGACGGTGTCCGATCAGCAGGTGGATCGGAGGTTCGGCGACCGCTACGGTCATCGGCATGCCGGAGATGTCACCGTCGGTGACCGCAGTACTCAGCGAGTTGGCCGAGCGTGGCCGCCAGCCGTCGCTGTCCGGGGCGGCCGCGCAGGCGGGCCGCCGCCTCTGGAGCGACGCGATCGGGGATGCCGATCCGCTCGGACCGAGGCGGCATCCCGGACCTGCCACCCGGTACCGGATCGGCTCCATCACCAAGCCGCAGGTAGCCATCGCCGTGGTCGCGCTGGCCGAGGCGGGGGGCATCGATCTCGACCGACCCGTCAGCACCTGGGTACCGGACGCCCCCGCCACTACCGCGACGGTGCGCCAGTTCCTCTGCCACACCTCCGGCGTTCCCGCCGAGCCCCCGGGACCGTGGTGGGAACGCGCCGGGAGCCGGCCCTGGGGCGACCTCGGTCTCAGCGATCTGCCCCGCCTCGCTCCGCCGGGGACGCGTTTCCACTATTCCAACGTGGGCTATGCCGTGCTGGGACGGTTGCTGGAGGCTGTCACCGGCCAACCGTGGGACGCCGCCCTGGCCGAGATCGTGTGGCGGCCGCTCGGCATGGACGACACCTCGCGCTATCCCGGCACCGACCATGCCACCGGGGTGTCCGTCCATCCGCACGCCGACCTGCTGCACCCCGAACCCGTCGCGGACTACCACGCCATGGGACCCGCCGGCGAGCTGTGGTCCACTCCCGGCGATCTGCTGCGCCTCGGCCAGTTCCTGGCCGGCGTCGGTGAGGGTGCCGGCATCCTGAGCCCGGCCGCGCTGGCGACCCTCCGCACCCCGATCGCCTTCGCCGATGTCGAGGGGGAACCGTGGCTGAGCGGCTACGGGCTCGGGGTCGCGGTCGGCAACGTTGCCGGGCAGCGCAGTTTCGGCCATTCCGGATCGGTCCCGGGGTTCACCGCCCGACTCACCGTCGAGGTTGACACCGGTGTCGTCGTCGCCGTCTGCGGCAATGCCACCGCACGCTTCGGAGATCTCGGGCCGTTGGTCGACCGGCTGGGGGATCTGCTACCCGAGCCGGCGCCCGAACCCACCGAAGCGCCGACCCTGGCGGTCGTCGATCTGGTCGGCACCTGGTACTGGGGACCGAACGAACACACCCTTACTGCGCTGTCGGCAGATCGAATCGAGCTGGTTGGCGCCCTCGCTGGAGCTGAACGCCACCGGTTCGCGCGGGCCGAGCGCAGCTGGGTCGGCGAGAGCGGCGGCTACTTCCACGCCGAAACCCTGCGACCGATCCGCGACCGGGTCGGCCGGGTCCGCCAGCTCGACGTGGGCACCTTCTGCTTCACCCGGACGCCCTACGACTCCCGGGCCGACCTGCCCGGTGGCGAACCTGACCATCGCTGGATGCCCCGACGGCGCTGATCTCCGGGCCAGTCACCTGCTGGATCGCGGCTGCCACCACGGACGCTGGTCTGACACCGATGCCGACCGCATCGCCCGCGCGCTGGCCACCACCCGACGTCTGTCGATCACCGGTCTGCGGCCGGGCCAAGACGGGCCTGCAGCACCTGGTCGACCAGGTCGGCCGGCTCATGGGCGAGCGCCGCTGCCCCGGCGGACAGCAGTTCCTGAGCCGAGCCGTACCCCCAGGTGACACCGATACACCGCAGCTGGTGATCCGCGGCACCGATGACGTCGTGATCGCGATCGCCCACCATGACGACCCGTCCGGTCAGCGCGGGGCTCTGTCGGAGTCCGAGCGTGGTCAGCGCGGCACCGATGACCTCGGACTTGGTCCGCCTGCCCGCCTCCGTCTGCACCCCGACGCAGGCAGCGAACCGTTCGCTGATCCCAAGATGATCCAGCGCCCGCTGGGCGGCTGGTTCCGGTTTTGCGGTTGCCACGGCCAGGGTCAGCCCCCGATCGGTGAGGCTGTTCAGCAGGGTGCCGATTCCGGGGAACAGGCTGCTGTCGAGGACGCCGACGCGCCGGTAGTGGTCGTTGTAGGCGTCAGCTACCGGCCCGATCAAGTGCTCGGGAACCCCGATGCCGGTCAGCCCGACCTCGATCGGCGGGCCGATGAGCGAGCGCACCTGGGCATCGGTCGGCAGCGGCAGACCCTCCCGTCGACAGGCCCAACGCAGGGAGCAGGCGATGCCGGGTTCAGTGTCCAGGAGGGTTCCGTCCAAATCGAACAGGACGTGGGTGCGTGCGACCATGCAGCCGTCTCTCGGGTCGGGGTGGAGCGCCTCGCGCGCCGGGATGGTGTCAGCCTCACGCTATCGCGCAACCGGCCGCCGGGGGGCAACCGCCGCCGGGAGCACAGAAACGTGCCCCCACCCGCGAGGGTGAGGGCACGTCTGCGGCGATCAGCGGTGCTCAGGCGCCACCGGTGAGCTTGTCGCGCAGCGCCTGGAGCGCCTCGTCTGAGGCGAGCGAGCCCTCCGGAGCCGACGGCGTGCTGCTACCGCCCCGACCGGCGGAGGAGTAGGACGCCTGGTTGGCCGCGTCGACGGCGGCCTGGGACTCGGCGGCCTCGGCCTCCTCGACCTGCTTCTTGTGGGCGAGCCAGCGGGTCTGGGCCTCGGCGTACTGCTGCTCCCAGGCCTGCTGCTGCTCCTCGTAGCCGGGCTTCCACTCCTGGGTCTCCGGGTCGAAGCCCTCGGGGTAGATGTAATTGCCCTGGTCGTCGTAGGAGGCGGTCATTCCGTACAGCGACGGATCGAAGTCGTCGGCAGCGATGTCGATGCCCTCGTTGGCCTGCTTGAGGCTCAACGAGATACGGCGACGCTCTAGGTCGATGTCGATGATCTTGACCATGACATCG
>JBKEBV010000223.1:0-1846 GCA_047973315.1 Propioniciclava sp. | reverse complement strand
CCATGAACCCCGAACAACCCACCGCCCTGATCGGCGTCGACGTTCAGAATGACTTCTGCGAGGGGGGTGCCCTCGCCGTCGCTGGCGGCAACCAGGTGGCCGACCGGGTTGCCACCCTCCTCGGTGAGCGACCGGCCTACACCACCGTCGTCGCGACGCGGGATCACCACATCGATCCGGGCGAGCACTTCTCCGCCACCCCCGACTTCCAGACATCGTGGCCACCCCACTGCGTCGCCGGCACCCCGGGAGCCGATCTCCACCCGGCCCTGGCCGATCATCCCTTCGACGCTGTCTTCGACAAGGGTGCCCATGCAGCTGCCTACTCCGGCTTCGAGGGCCGGGACGCGAGCACGGGTCAGACCTTGAGCCAGTTCCTCCAGGAACGCGGCATCGTCGCCGTGGAGGTCTGCGGTATCGCGACCGACTTCTGCGTCAATGCGACCGCGCGCGACGCCGCAGCCGCCGGATTCGCCGTACGAGTCGCGGTCGACCACACCGCCGCCGTCCACCCCGACGGGGTTCCGGCACTCATCGCCGACTGGGCGACGACGGGAATCGGTGTCGGCACGACGGGAAGCCGCTGACCGATGAGGGTCCGGGGCGGTCGGTACCGGATCGGGTGAGCCGCTACCGGCGCCCGACCGCGTCGACGCTGAACCCGTTCATCACCGCCGCGAGCCGGGCGGCCCTGTCGGAGTCGTAGACCTCCTCCAGCCAGAGCGGCTCGCCGTCGGGTCCCGACAGCGGCACCCGCCAGTTCGGGTACTCATTGACCGTGCCGGGCTGGTTCTGGGTCCTGGTGTCCCCGACCGCGTCGGTGAGGGTCGCGCAGAGCACCCGGGCCGGAGTGGCGACAATATAGCGGTGCATCGCCCGCACCTGGTTCTCGATCGAGCCGTCGTCGGGATCAAGCATCTCGCGCTCGACCAGGACCCGGCGCCACAGATCAAAGCGCCGTTCGGCGTCGGCCATCTCCTCTTCGAGGCTCTCGGTGAGCAGGCCGAGGCCGCTCTGGAGGCGGATGTTCTCGCCGGTGAGATAGCCGGCGGTGGGTGGCATGTCGTGCGTCGTCACCGAGGCGAGGCAGTACTCCCGATAGTGCTCCGGCGGTCGGGGGGACCCGTCAGCCTCGCTCTCGAACCACGCCACCGAGGTGCCCAGGAGACCCCGCTCGCGAAGGTAGTCGCGCACCCACGGCTCGACGGTGCCGAGATCCTCACCGACCACCAAGGCGCCTGCGCGCTGCGCCTCCAGGGCGAGGATGCCGACGAGCGCCTCGTGGTCGTAGCGGACATAGGCGCCCCGGGTCGGTCCGAGACCCTCCGGAATCCACCACAGCCGGAACAGGCCCATGATGTGGTCGATGCGCACCCCTCCGGAATGGCGGAGGATCCCGGCCACCATGGCGCGGAACGGCTGGTAGCTCAGTTCCTCGAGCCGGTCCGGACGCCACGGAGCCTGCCCCCAGTCCTGGCCCAACTGGTTGTAGTGGTCCGGCGGTGCGCCGACGCTCACCCGGCTCGCGAAGGCATCACCCAGGGTCCACGCCTCGGCCGACTCCTTACTCACCCCCACGGCCAGGTCGCTCATGATGCCGATCCGCATCCCGGCCTCGCGCGCTGCGGTCTGGGCACTGCGCAGTTGCTCGTCGGCAACCCATTGAAGCCAGGTGAAGAAGTCGATCTCGCGCGCGTGTTCGGCCGAGAACTCGGCAACCTCCGGGGAACTCGGCCGCCGGTAGGGCGCCGGCCACTCCCGCCAGTTCATCCCGAAGGTACGCGCCAGCACACACCAGGTGGCGAACTGGGCCAGGGGCCGACCTTCGTGGCGGACGAAGTTCTCC
>JBKEBV010000096.1:0-5844 GCA_047973315.1 Propioniciclava sp. | reverse complement strand
GGCTCATCGCCTCGGCGATCTCGGCGTCAGCGCCGTCGGCCAGCGGAAGCAACGGGGTCCTCACGGTCGCATCGTTGAGGATCCCTCGGGCGACCAGCGCCCACTTGAGCGCGACGGTGCCCTCCATGTGGGACCCGCGATGGTAGACGTTCTGGGTCACCGGCAGCAGCCGCTCGTGGAGAGCATGCGCCCGTTCGTAGTCGCAGGCCTTGCCTGCGGCGATGAGCTCGACGAGCGGCTCGGGGGCGATGTTGCCATACCCGACCAGCAGACCGTCGACATCGAACATCGTCGGCAGCAGGTACTCGTCATGGCAGGACAGGATCTGCAGGTCGGGGTGGGCGCGACGCAGAGCCGGAATCTCGGTGTACCAGCGGCGCATGTTGCGGACGCCGTTCTTGGTGGCGAAGACGCCCGGCTGACCCGCGACCTCCAGCTGGGTGTCGAGGTCGTAGGTCGCCTTCGTGTTGTCGGGGTACTGGAACAGGATCAGGGGCAGGCCCGACCCCTCATGGATCTCGGCGTAGCGACTCTGGGGGGCTCCGGGCTGATAGCCGAAGCGCAGCCAGCCGTGCGAGGGATACACCAGGCCAGCGGCAGCCCCAGCCGCGACGGCCGCCCTGGCCTCGAGCGCCGCGGTGGCATTGCCCTCCTTGGTGATGCCGGCGATCACCGGGATGCGTCCGTCGGTCGAGGCCACGAAGGCGCGGATCACGTCGGCCTGTTCGGCATCGGTGAGGAAGGTGCCCTCACCGGCATGGCCGAGGACGACCAGGCTCTTCACCCCATCGATGGAGCCGAGCCAGGAACCGAGGCGGGCGATGGCGTCGAAGTCGACAGCCCCGTCAGGCGTGAACGGGGTGACCGGTGCGGGATTCAGCCCGCGAAGGTCGAGAGTCATGGGGTCCTCCTTGTTGTCGGTGGTCCGGCTCATCCCTGAACCGATTGAACACGTTCTCGGGAACGTTTGCGTTAAGGTTTGCAAGTCTGCATCAGATAGGAGAGGCTGTCAAGGAAGCGCATCTCAACCGGGCTGCGAGCCCCACCGGAGGGGGAACCATGGCGGAGCGGAACGAGCCGCGGGTTGTGACCCTGCGCGAGGTCGCGGCCGAGGCCGGCGTGAGCGTCTCGACCGTCAGCAGGGTCCTGGACGAGCGCACCCCCCGCTCACGGTCGGCCACCGCCCAGCGGGTCCGGGAGACCGCCGAACGGCTCGGGTATCGCCGCAACGCAGCCGCCGCCGGCCTGCGCCGCGGCGTCACCGGGACCATCGGGGTGCTGGTGCCCCGGCTCACCGATGCGGTGATGGCCCTCATGTTCGAGGCCTTGGAACGGGCCGCCCGCCACCGCGGCGCCTTCGCGGTGGTGGCCACGTGCGGTGATGAGGCCGAGGACGAGCAGCGGGCCACCGAGACGCTGCTGGATCGCGGCGTCGACGGCCTGGTGCTCGCCACGGCACGCCTCGACGATGCCCTACCCGCCTCGTTGCGGGCACGCCACATCCCGCATGCGCTCGTGATCCGGACCGACCGGGTGTCTCCGGCCTCCCTGTCCGACGACGATCTCGGCGGATACCTCGCCGTCAGGCACCTTCTCGATCTGGGCCATCGCAGCATCGGGATCGTCACTGGACCCGCGTTCACCTCGACAGCCTGCGACCGGCGAACCGGAGCCGAGCGCGCCCTCGCTGAAGCGGGCCTCCCCGCACCCAGCGAACGGGTGCTGGCGACCAGCTACGGCGTTGAGGCCGGCATCACCGCCGGACGCCAACTCCTCGAGCGGGAGGACCGCCCGACCGCAGTGTTCGCCGCCAATGACAATCTGGCGATCGGGGTACTGACCGCAGCCCGCACGCTCGGACTGAACACCACGGGAGAGCTGTCCATCGTCGGCTACAACGACATTCCGCTGGCGTCCCGCCTGCCGGTGCCGCTGACAAGCGTCCACACGCCGTTCGACCAGATCGCGACGACCTCCCTCGACCTGCTGTTCAGCGGCGGTCAGGGGCAGCACCGAGCCCTGCCGACCCTGATCCCGCGGGCCTCCACCGCCACGCCCAGCTGATCCCGCGCCGGCCAGCTGCGTTCTTCTCCCGGAAGAAGTGCGTCACCTGACCTCGGCGATCATGTAGAGCCGTTCGGTGGGTTCCTCGTCGCCGACAGGCCCACGGAGGTACCACTCGCGCACCGTCAGGCCGGCACCCATGAGCGCGGCGCCCACGGCGTCGGGATCGTGCAGGGTCCAGTGCAGGTCGACCGGCTCGCCGAGGAGCTCGGTGACGTGGCGGACCTCACCTCCACTGTGCAGCGCCACGGCGAGCCACCCCCCGGGCGCGAGGACCCGAGCCATGGCGGCGAAGGCCGTACGTAGTTCCCGCTCACCGAGGTGCACCAGCGCGTACCAGGCGGTAACGGCCGACCACTTCGCGGCGGTCGGCGGGCCCATCAGGTCCATGAAGGTGCCGGTCTGGAAGCGGATGTCGGGGTGGGCCGCGCGCGCAACGGCGATCATCTCCGGGCTCAGGTCCAGGCCGGTGACGTCGC
This sequence comes from Propioniciclava sp., assembly GCA_047973315.1. Lineage (GTDB taxonomy): Bacteria > Actinomycetota > Actinomycetes > Propionibacteriales > Propionibacteriaceae > Propioniciclava. Next base: position 3,301 of record JBKEBV010000096.1, on the reverse strand, counting down.
CAGCCGCACTGAGCGCGGCGGTCGTGTGCCCGGCGCCACACCCGACATCCAGCACCGGCCCTCCGGCGGCATGTGCGGCGACCCGTTGCAGCATCCACCGGTCGAAGGGCTTGCCGGAGAGCTCATCGGCGTACAGCAGGTGGTAAGCGTCGGCGACGCGCCCGTAGGCGTCCCGCACGCGCGCGTCCCGGGCGTCCGGTCCGTCGGCGACGGCCTCGTTGAGATCGGCCCGAGCTGAGGCGGCCGTCGCGCCGGCGTGCTCGACAGGTCCGAGCGTGTGGATCCAGCGCGCATCCTGCTGCCCTGGGGAGCGCTCCAGTTCCAGGACAAGCCGACGGGACGCCAGGTCGGCCAGGATCTGCTCGACCTCGTTCCGGTCGGCGAAGGCGTGCAGGCGCTCGGTGCGCGTCTTCAGCTGCCCGGGCGCCTGCGGTCCGCGCAACAGCAGTACGGTCAGCACCGCGAGCAGCGGTTCCTCAACACCCAGCCGCTCCTCCAGCAACTGGTGGTACTTCACGGTGCGGCTGCCCCGGCCCGCCCACACGAAGCGGACGAGTCCGCGGTCCTTCAGCGACTTCAACGCCTCGGTGAGCTCGTCGTCGCTGTAGGCCGTCACGGGTTCACGGCTGCTGGTCTGGTTGCACGCCGCCCGAAGACCGTTGAGCGAGAGCGGATAGCTGGCGGGAACGGTGCGCTGCTTCTCCAGGAGTGCGCCGAGAATGCGCTGATCGATAGCCGACAGAGTGCCCACGCCTTCGGTGCGATCGCTCACCCGGCTCACTATAGGGTGACGAGATGCACCTGCGGAGGCCCGGACCGGGCGAGGCGATATGCCCTGGTCTCCGCCGACGCCGGGCTCGGGGATCCGGCCCGGCGCTGCCCGCCGAGGACGATGCGCGCTGTCGCGCCTCCTTGCCCGGTTCTGCTGGCGTCCGCCCTGGTCCGCGCGGCAATACTGGAACGCGCACAGGGAGAAGGTGCGACCCACACGAAGGCGCAGAGGTACCGATGGCGGAATGGTCTCGAGAGTCAATCGTCGCAACGCTCCAACGTCATCGTCCAGCATCCAACCAGGGACGCCTGGATCTTCAGGGGGTCGATTGGCGGGGTCTCGATCTCCGCGGCCTGAACCTCAACAACCTTGACCTCGCGGAGGCGAACCTTGCCAGCGCCGACCTGTCGCAGGCGACCGCCGTGGGTACCGACTTCGCCAGGGCCCTTCTGCCCATCCGGATCGTCGGGGCGGACCTTGCCGAGGCCGATCTCTACAAGAGCGAAGGAGCAGCCGTCGATTTCACCGGGTCACGACTGAGCGGTGCCCGGCTCTTGCGGGGGAACTTCTTCAACGCGATCTTCCGCCGCGCTGACCTGTCGGCAGCCATCCTGACCGATGGCATCTTCGATGGCTGCGACTTCTCCGAGGCTCGTCTCGACCGGGCCGAGGTCAGCATCGGCCCGAGTGACTGCACGGTCGACGGCGCCACCGCAGGGGACGCCAGCGGCGCGGTTCACCCCTCCGCGACGGTCACTGTCGACGGGCAGCCGGTCTCGGCGCTGGAGTGGTTCCAGGCGCAGTCATCACGAATCGAGCCCTCCTCCGGGGCCCTCCCCGAGGCCTCGTCCGCGCTCCTGCAGCAGTGGCTCGACGCCTATCTGAGGAAACGTCATCCCTGAGGCGCCCGTGGAGACGATCAGCACCGAGAGCCTGGACGACTGGAGCGATGTCCGCAGGTCAGAAGAACACGCCACAGGGCGAGCCTCAGAGCCCGGCGACGCCCGCGTGCCGATGTCGACCGCGGGGGGCCGCCGATGACCGCCCCGGTCCGCCCGGGACGCGAGGTTCTGGCCCTCGCGGTGCCGGCGTTCGCCACGCTCGTCTCCGAGCCATTGCTCCAACTCGCCGATTCGGCGATCATCGGGCATCTCGGCACCCCGCAACTGGCCGGGCTGGGGATCGCCGGCAACATCGTCGGGGTACTGGTCGGCCTGTGCGTCTTTCTCGCCTACGGCACCACCGGTCTGGTCGCCCGACGGATGGGGGCCGGCGACACCCGCGGGGCACTGGCCGCGGGTGTGGACGGCCTGGGGCTGGCCGCCGTGCTCGGGATCGTCCTCACCGTCGCCCTGCAGGTTCTGGTTGATCCGGTGGTGGGGCTCTACAGAGCCTCGGGCGACGTCGCCGGATATGCGGTTTCCTACCTGCGGGTGGTGGCATTGGCGTTCCCCTTCCTGCTGGTCATGCTGGCCTCGACCGGGGTGCTGCGCGGGCTGCAGGACACCCGGACTCCGCTGAAGGTGACCATCGGTATCAACGTGGCCAATATCGGGCTGAACCTCGCCCTGGTCTACGGTGCCGGTCTCGGGATTCTGGGGGCAGCGCTGGGCACCCTGATCGCCCAGGCTGTCGGCTCGACCATCCTGGCTGCCGTCGTCCTGCGCGGCGCTCGTAAGGTCGGTGCTCCGGTCCGCTTCCGGCCGTGGGGCATCGTCGGAGCCGCGCGCGCCGGTGCCTGGCTGGTGCTCCGATCGGCCGCGCTGTGGCTGACGCTGACCGCGACGACGGTGGTGGCGACGCGGATGGGAGCGATCAGCCTGGCTGCCCACCAGATCGTCACCTCGCTGTGGATGTTCCTGGCCTTCGCCCTCGACGCCCTGGCCATCGCCGCCCAGGCCATCGTCGGACGCTACCTGGGAGCGGGGGACGCCACGACGGTCCGCCGGATCACCGGGATGCTGGTCGGTTGGGGAGTCTGGTTCGGCGTGATCCTGGGAGCGGTCGTTGCGGCAACGTCCGCCGTGACACCGATGCTCTTCACCCCGGACGAGAGCGTCCGGTCCATCGTCTCTCAGGTGCTCCTCGTGGTGGCCGCGCAACTACCGATCGCGGGCCTGGTCTATCTGCTCGACGGGGTCCTCATCGGGGCCGGCGACACCCGCTACCTCGCGCTGGCCGGCACCGTGGTCGCTTTGGCGTACCTCCCCTTCGCGTGGGCGGTTTCCGCGACCGGCGCGAGCCTTGCCTGGTTGTGGGCGGCCTACGGCGTCTCAATGCTGGGTCGGGCGGTGGTTCTTGGTCTCCGCGCGAGAGGGACCGCCTGGCAGCGGCTGGGCATTTGACCCGCGACACATCACCACGAATAGGCCGGGTGTCGTCGGATTTCGCGGTTGCTCCCGGTCCGATCTGGCCCTTGGTTGCGCAGGACCTTCGGAGATTCGCCGGTTGAGTACACACGGAAGTAGCCCCCTGTGAGCCCCCAGACCCAAGCGCGCAGCACGCCGTTTCGAGACGCCTCTACGCGGC
>JBKEBV010000237.1:0-17287 GCA_047973315.1 Propioniciclava sp. | reverse complement strand
TCGGCAGGCCCACGCCGGCACCTGGGCGGTGGTCGATGTGGGTGCCACGTCGGTGCGCTGTTCCCGGGTGGTCGATGTCGTCGATGCACCCAGCGCCGCAGCGACGGTGAGCATCGACACGGTAGGCGGTTCCACCTTCGACGATGCCGTCTTCGCCCACCTGAAGAGCCGACGGCCTGACGCCGACGAGGCCGCCCTGATGCGGCTCCGCGCCGCGGCGGGTACGGCCAAGGAGGCCCTGGCCGACCGGTCTGCTGTGACCGTCGACGGCGGGATTGCGGGGGAAGCGGCGATCTCGCTCTCGCGAGGGGAGTTCGACACACTGATCGATCCGGCGCTCACCCGGGCGATCACGGCTGTCACGCCGGTGGTGACCGAACCGAGCCCGGTGAACGGCATTCTGCTCGTCGGCGGCTCGGCAGGGGTCTCGCAGCTCTCCCGACGGCTGGCCGAGACGTTCGACATCACGGTGTCTTCTCCTCCGGACGCCCAGAATGCTGCTGCCCGCGGCGCGGCCCGGCATGCTCTGCACAGCGCCCCGGCCATCCGGAGGTGGCCGATCCCCGTGGGGGTGACCGCGGCAGCCCTCCTGGTTTCGCTGATCGCGTTGACCCCACTGGTCGGTTCGGTGCTGCCCAACGCTGGGACGGGAGTCCCGAGCCCCGTCGAGGCCTCAACCGGCTCCGACGGAGTCCTCGCCGCCGCCGAGTCGGGGGAATCAGGCCCGGGCGGCACCACCGCCTTCATCACCCGGGTGTCGGGCTTCAGCATCGAACCCCGTCCGCATCCGGTCATCGCCCAGCGTCCGCCACCGCGCGTCGTGGACGGCCTGACGGTCGGAGACTACCCCTCCGCCCCGAGAGCAGCCTCCTCGCCACGGCGGACCACCGTCACCGCGGTCCGGGTGACGGCGGCACCCACGACCAGACCGACCGGCACCCTGCCCCGCACCACCGACCCGGTGCCAACCGTCTCCGGGCCGGAACCGACTGGTCCCGCCCCGCGTCCGGAGCCTGCGGCCCCCACCAGCCCCGGACCCACCAGCCCCGGACCAGCCGACCCCGAGCCCAGCGATCCCGGACCAACCGATCCCAGTCCCACCGAGCCCGGACCAACCGACCCAGACCCTACCGAACCCAGTCCTACCGAACCGGGCCCCACCGGACCCGGGGAACCTGAACCCACCGACCCCGGTCCTCCCGAACCAAGCCCTACCGCTTCCGCCGACCGCGGACCCAAGGAGCGCGGACCCAAGGATCCGCGACCCACGAACCAGCGCCGACCCACCGATCCGGGACATCGGCGGACGAACACCACCACGTAGCCGGACCCCGGTGGCCGGAACTCCCCACCGAGCGGTTCTCAGCCGGACAGCCGGGCCTCGATGCGCTCAAGGCTGGCGAGGACCACCCGGCACACGCGGAGCATCCGCTGGTCGGTCAGCGGGCGGTGGCTCAGTGACCGCCACCGATCCCGTTCGATCCCCGCAGCCTCCCGGAGCACCGCCAAGGAGGTTCCTTCGGCCATCCCCAGCCGGGCCGTCACCGAGACACCGTCGCCGCCGACGAGCCGTGCCGCCGCCCGCGCCTGCGCATCCGGCAGCGGCAGCCCGCCACAGCGGGCCTCGGACAGCAGCATGAGTTCCTGACCGTCATGCCCCGCAGCCTCCAGCCGCTCCAGCGAGGCCATCACCCGCGACAGCTCACCGCGCCGGTCCGGTGAAGGCAGCATCGCGGCGACGCCGGCAGCGATGGCACGGCTCGTCAGCGCGGACCGTCGCGGGAGCCAGTGGCACCGCAGTGTGGCGAGCAGGTCGTCCACACCGGCATGGCGGACGAGTCGATGCCGCACCTCGGCGCCATCGGTGAGTCCGTCCCGCACCAGGTCCACGGCAATGCGGACCCCGTACAACCCGAGTTCCTGCAACAGCCGCGCACGGATCTCGCCGGACGGTCCCGCTCCTCCGTCGGCCAGCAGGAACCGGTCGACAGAGGCGAGCTGCCTCTCTCGCTCCTGAGAAGTCAGTGCGGCCAAGGACTGCAGTGCGGCGACATCGATCGGCACCGTCGCCGCTCCCTGACCGAGGAGCCCGGCCACCGGGTGGACTCCCAGCGCCGCGGCGGCGAGCCGGACCTGCTGCATGTCAGCAGCCACCTGATGGGCAGCGTCGAGGGAGCGCACCGGCCGGGGCCCGATCTCGTCGGCGCGGGCCAGAACCACCAAGGCGTTGACCGCAGCCGGCCCCCCGGAGCGCTGGAAGGCGGCCATGGTGGCGATGTCCTGCTCACCGAGTCCGCGGACCACGTAGAGCAGAGCATCGGCACCCGACGGGCCCGCGGTCGGAATGAGGAAAGACCGTGCCCGGGCTGCGGCCCGGGCGGAAACTGAATCGATGCCGGGGGTGTCCACCAGGGTCAGCTCGCGCAACAGGTCGGCGGGCCACCCGACCTCGAGGTGGTCAACCGTCTCCGGGTCGATACCGGCCAGCGCCCGGTCCCACGACTCACGCGCTTCCAGTTGTCGGATGCGCGTCCTGCCGTCCCGGGTGTGAACCTCGACCACCGGAGACGGCGCGTGGCGGTACCAGGTGATCCACCGGGTACCGCCGGATTCTCCGGTCGGCGCCACCCGGGCTCCTACGAGGGCGTTCACCAGGGTCGACTTGCCGGCCTTCACCGTGCCGGCGACCGCGAGCACGAGCGGCTGGTTGAGACGCTGCTGCAGGGAGTCGAGGCGCTGGGCCAGGGTCTCATCGGCACCCAGAGCAGCCCGCGCCTCCGCGATCAGACCGACCGCCAGGTCGGGGGCATCGTGCATGGCGACCGCTACCGACGGTGTTCCCGGTAGTAGTCGATGAGCGCCCGGGTGGAGGGATCCTGAGAATCCAGGGCTGCGGTGTCGCCGGCGAGTGCCGGTGCGATCTGGGTAGCCAGCACCTTGCCCAGTTCAACCCCCCACTGGTCGAAGGAGTTGACCCCCCACACGGCACCCTCGACAAAGGTGATGTGTTCGTACAACGCGATGAGTTGGCCCACCACCGCCGGGGTGAGCGCCGGGGCCATGATCGACGTGGTGGGCCGGTTACCCTCGAACACCTTGGCCGACACCAGGTCCTCGGCCACACCGTCGGCGCGGACCTCGTCGGCCGTCTTGCCGAAGGCGAGCGCCTTGGTCTGGGCGAAGAAGTTCGCCAGGAACAGCTCGTGCACATCGGCACCGCCGTCGGTGATCGCGTGCGCCGGTGTCGCCACCGCGATGAAATCAGCGGGGATGAGCTGGGTCCCCTGATGAAGGAGCTGATAGAAGGCGTGCTGGCCGTTGGTTCCCGGCTCGCCCCAGAAGACCTCGCCGGTCGCCGTCTCCACCGGCGCGCCGTCGCCGGTGACCTGCTTCCCGTTCGACTCCATGGTCAGTTGCTGCAGGTAGGCGGCGAACCGGTGGAGGTACTGGGCATAGGGCAGCACCGCATGGGACGTCACGCCGAGGAAGTTCACGTACCAGACATTGAGAAGACCCATCAGGGCAGGAACGTTCTCCGCCCACGGCCGCTCGCAGAAGTGCCGGTCGATGGTGTGGAATCCTCCCAGGAACTCGGCGAATCGCGCCGGGCCAATGGCCACCACGACCGCGGTTCCCACGGCCGAATCGACCGAGTACCGTCCGCCGACCCAGTTCCAGAACCCGAACGCGTTCGCCGGATCGATGCCGAATGCGGCCACCTTGTCCAAGGCCGTCGACACCGCGACGAAGTGCCGGGCGATCGCCGCCCGGTTCTGCTCATCGGAACCGTCGACGACACCCGCCTGCTCGAGCCGGGCGAGGAGCCAGTCCCGGGCCATCCGGGCGTTGGTGAGCGTCTCCACGGTGGTGAAGGTCTTCGACGCGACGATGAACAGCGTCTGCTCCGGATCGAGATCGTGGGTCTTCTCCCAGACGTCGGCCGGATCGATATTCGACACGAACCGGCAGGCAGGGCCGTCCACGTAGGGCTTCAACGCCTCGTAGACCATCACCGGGCCGAGATCGGAACCCCCGATACCGATGTTGACCACCGTGGTGATCGGCTTGCCGGTGACGCCGGTCCAAGCACCCGACCTGACCCGCTCGGCGAAGGCGTACACCTGGTCGAGGGTGGCGTGCACATCGGCGACGACATCCTGGCCGTCGACCACCAAGGTGTCGCTGCGGGGACGCCGCAGCGCGGTGTGCAGGACGGCACGGTCCTCGGTGGTGTTGATGTGCTCTCCGGCGAACATGGCCTCGCGCCGCTGGGCGATACCGACCTCGTCGGCCAGCTCCACCAGTGCGGCGAGGACTGACTCGTCCACCAAGTTCTTGGAGAGGTCGACGTGCAGGTCACCCGCTACCCGGGTCAGGCTCCGGGCACGATCCGGGTCAGCGGCGAACCATCCCCTCAGATCCGGGACGAAGGTGTCGGCAAGTCCGCGGAGCTTCTGCCAGGCCTGCGTGGCGGTCACATGGGTCATGGGGGTCAGCCTAGAGCCTGTCGCCGCCGCCCGAGGAGGTGATCGGAGCGATCAGAGCTTGACCGAGACGTGAACGTGGTCGTAGTGGTTCGCGGTGGTGCTGCCGCGGTCCTCCATCGGGCGCCACGTCGGGTTGTAGGGCGTCCAGATCTTCTGCTCGAAAATGATGTGGTCGATATCGAAGGTCGAGGCGTTCGCAGCCAGGTACTGCGCGACCGCCCAGCCCTTGGCGGAATCCTTGCCGGGCGTGAGCATGAAGTCGATGGCACCACCGAATTGGTGATTCGAACGGCTGGAGGGCCGGTACCCGCCGATGCTGCTGAAGGACCACTTGGCCGTCACCGCGTTGTAGACCACCATCGCCTTCGGCTTGAGCCCGAGCACGGTCTTACCGGTGTAGGTCGTCGACCCGGTGTAGGTCGAGGAGCTGACCGGCGCCGGCTTCTCCTTGCCCAGTTCGGAGTCGAGGGCGTAACCGATCTTCCCGTCGAACTCGATCTGACGGTAGCCGTTGGCCTTCTTGTCCAGAATGGTCACCTTGTCGCTGCGGGCCAGGCTTCCCAGCTTCTTGGATTCCTTCGACGCCTGGGAGCGGACCGTCAGCCCGGTCTGGGCATAGCGGGTGCCCGCGGACGCACCGAAGGCATCTCCCCAGTTGCCCACCGCGAACGTGGTCGCCTCGGCATCCGCCTCGGCCGGTGTCGTCTCCGACGCCTCAGGGGTTGCCGACGGGGCCTGCGACCCCGTGATCTCCGAGGTGGGGATCCGCTCGGTGTCGCGGGAGACGCTGTCGCTACGCAGGGGGGCCGGGACGGCGGTGGACACCTCGCTGGCCTTGAGGTTCAGCGCGAACACCGAAGCGCCCGCGAGCAACGCCACCGAGGTCGCGGCCGGAACCAGCCGAGTCCGGAGCAGGGATGTCCGGGTCGGCATCGCGCGGCGGGGGCCGACCACGAAGGGGCTGTCCGATGCCTCGGTCTCAAGGAGCTCGACCGGTTCGGCCGATACCCGACGGGGCTCGTACATGCGGCACTCTTCCTGATCGACGACTGAACGACACCACAAAGGTACCTGAGAATCTCTCAGGGAACAACTGGCGGCGAGCCGGGCGCTCCGGAGGCCGAGCGCTACAGCTCACCGCCGACGGAAGTTCTGGCACCGCCCCCGCACGTCGGCGGCAGTGTTGGCCGCCGAGCCGGTTCCCTCCTCGTCCACCAGGATGACTCCCTGAGTGCACACCGCGCGGGCACCGGCGTCCCACCACATCTCGGCCTGATAGCGCTCGATCCTCCCGGTGACCATCAGGTCCACCCCGGGCAGCAACGGCGGCAGGCTCCGCGCATAGCCCGAACCCAGCACATGAGCCGGAACGATCTGGACCGCATCAGCGCCGTCGCGGTGGGCAGCGTGGATCTCGGCCGGGGTGAGTCCGCCGAGGATGAGCGGCACATCCCCGGCAGCGTCGGCCAGACCGGGTACTGCGATCGGTGAGGTCAAGAAATGGGGACCAGCCGCCGCCGCACGGGTGACCTGCTGGGGATCGGTCAGCCCCTCGACGCCGATCCGAGCCCGATGCCCGAACAGGGCGATGGCCTCACCGACCAGATCGAGCAGATCAACCGGGAACACCCAGGCCCGGATCTCCTCCAGCAGCATCACCTCACCGGCGACGATCCAGTCCGCGACACCCGAGCGGGGAAACGCCACCACCAGGTCTTCCCCCTGCAGGGCCCCGTCGAGAACGCTCACGGCGCCCATCATGCCCCACCCGGTCGCCCGCCCGACGCGGCACCTCCCCGATGTCCTCCTCACACCCGGGCTCCCGGGGCGCCGACGCGTCGGGGCTGACGCTCACCGTCGCTGACCAGCGGATGCAGCTGTCGGTGAGACGGACGGCATAGCCGTCCTCGGCCATCGAGAAGCCCGCAAACTTGAAGAATTAACTATGCTTGTCATGTGGCACGCAGCAGGACCTACCCGGACGATCTTCGTGACCGCCTCGTCGCAGCGGCGACCGAGCGGCTGCGGCACCATCCGCCCGACGAGATGTCGCTCCGCGACCTGGCGGCGTCGGTGGACACCTCGACCAACGCCATCTATTCCATGTTCGGCGGCAAGGACGAACTCATCGGCGAGGTCATGGCGCGGGCCAAGTGGATCTTCATCTCCCGACAGTGGGAGTTCGCCAACGCCGGACCGTCGATCGAGGCCCTGACCGCGATGGGCACCTACTACCGCACCTGGGCGTTGGAGAACCCGGCTCTCTATCGGTTGATGTACAGCGGCAACTTCGATCCCAACCTCAGCTTCTCCATCACCGATGAGAGCCTCGATCCGCTGCGCACCATGCTGCAACGCTGCATGGACGCCGGTCTCCTGCTCAACGACGACGCCGAAGCGCTGGCAATGTCAGCCTGGGCCTCGTTGCACGGCTTCGTGAGCCTGGAGATGACCGTGTGGACCGATGAGGGGTCCCGCCGCCGGGCCGTCGGCGTGTTCGGGATGCACATGCGGCGCTTCCTTGAAGGCCTCATCGTCGAGCCGGCCCACTGAGCCCGAATCCACCGATGGGCGCCGTCGTGAGCGGCACCAGGCGGGCGCGAGGACAAGGCGATCCGCACGGCGTACCGTGAGCGTGGTCGACGCAGTCAGCGTGCCCGAATGGGGCCGCTCAACAGGCGAGGATCGGTGGATTCGGGCTCAGGCGGGGCGCGGATCAGCCCAAGGAACCGCGGACGACGTTGCTGTAGCTGCGAGAGGCCGTCGGCCCGCGCTGTCCCTGATAGTGGCTCCCCCGTTCGGTGGAACCGTAGGGATGGTCGGCGGCAGAGCTGAGCTGGAAGAAGCACAACTGCCCGATCTTCATCCCGGGCCACAGCTTGATCGGAAGCGTGGCCACATTACTCAGCTCCAACGTGACATGCCCGGTGAAGCCCGGATCGACGAAGCCAGCGGTGGCATGGGTCAGCAGACCGAGCCGACCCAGCGACGACTTGCCCTCGACCCGCGCGGCGATGTCATCGGGCAAGGTGACGCACTCCCACGTCGAGGCGAGCACGAATTCGCCCGGATGCAGCACGAACGGTTCAGCCGGATCCACCTCCACCAGGTGGGTCAGGTCAGGCTGCTCCTCGGCGGGATCGATGAAGGGGTATTTGTGGTTGTCGAAGAGCCGGAAATAGCGATCGAGGCGCACGTCAACGCTGGACGGCTGCACCATCGACGCCTCGAACGGGTCGAGGCGCACGCGGCCCGCCGCAATCTGGGCGGAGATATCACGATCGGACAAGAGCACGCCCGCAGCCTAACCGAGCCGGCAACGAGCCGTCAGATCGTGGGCCGGGCGACACCCCCGCCGTGCCCGAGGGGATCATCGCCGGACGCCTGGTCGTCCCCCTCGTCACAGGGGGCACAGCCAGCCGCTGTCAGCCCTCATCCGCGCTCGGGTCTCAGCAGGCACGCACCATCGAGACGAAGAGTTCGTGGATTCGGTGGTCGGCGGTCAGTTCGGGATGGAAAGCCGTCGCGATCAGGTTGCCCTGGCGGACGACCACGGCGGCCGCGTCACCGTCACGACGCTCCACCCGGGCGAGAACCTGCACCGATCCTCCGACCCACTCCACCCAGGGGGCACGGATGAACACCGCCGGGAACCGGCGCTGCGGATCGGCGATTCCGGTCACCGCCAGATCCGCCTCGAAGGAGTCGATCTGACGCCCGAAGGCGTTGCGCCGCACGACGATGTCGAGGCCGCCCACGGTCTCCTGGTCCGGCGCGCACGCAGCCAGCCGGTCGGCGAGCAGGATCATCCCGGCGCACGACCCGAGGACCGGAAGACCGGCGGCGATCCGGTCACGGAGCGGATCGCGCAGACCGAAGCGGCGGAGAAGTCGGTCGATCGTCGTCGACTCGCCGCCGGGCACAACCAAGCCGTCGACGGCGGCGAGTTCCTCCGGCCGCCGCACCGGAGTCGACCGGGCGCCCGCTGCCCCCAGCGCCGCCCGATGCTCGGCGACATTGCCCTGCAGGGCGAGCACACCGACCAGCGGCGCGTCCGATTCCGGCGCCGGAGTGATCACCAGCCCCGATCCGCCAGCCGGTGCGGAACCGGGATGTCATCCACGCTGATCCCGACCATGGCTCGCCCGAGCCCGCGGGACACCTGGGCGACCACGTCCGGATCATCGTGGAAAGCGGTCGCCCGCACGATCGCGGCCGCGCGAGCGGTCGGATCGCCCGAGGTGAAGATCCCCGACCCCACGAACACACCGTCGGCGCCCAACTGCATCATCATGGCGGCGTCGGCGGGCGTGGCGATCCCCCCGGCGGTGAACAGCACCACCGGGAGGGAGCCACGCTCGGCCACCTCAACAACCAGGTCGTGCGGTGCCTGCAGTTCTTTGGCCGCCAGGTAGCGCTCGTCAGGCGACATCGACCCCAGGCGCCGGATCTCGGCGTTGATGGTCCGCATGTGGGTCACCGCCTGGGACACATCGCCGGTCCCGGCCTCACCCTTGGACCTGATCATGGCCGCGCCCTCGCTGATCCGGCGCAGCGCCTCCCCCAGGTTGGTGGCGCCACACACGAAGGGCACAGTGAAGGCCCGCTTGTCGATGTGGTGGGCGTGATCGGCCGGCGTCAGCACCTCGGACTCGTCGATATAGTCAACCCCGAGGCCTGCCAGGACCCGCGCCTCCATGAAGTGCCCGATCCGCGCCTTGGCCATCACCGGAATCGAGACCGCGTCGATGATGCCATCGATCAGGTCTGGGTCGCTCATCCGCGCCACGCCGCCCTGGGCCCGGATGTCGGCCGGCACCCGCTCGAGTGCCATGACGGCCACCGCGCCGGCATCCTCGGCGATCCGCGCCTGGTCGGGCGTGACGACATCCATGATGACGCCGCCCTTGAGCATCTCCGCCATACCGCGCTTGACCCGGTCAGTGCCGAGTGTGCGCTCCTGCTGCTTCTCCCCCATGGTCACGGCGCACCAGCCTAAGGATGATCGGTGTGGGAGTACAGTCCACTTTGATGCCTAAATCACAGACCAATCTGGCCGTCGGCGGTCTGATCGTCGACGGCCCCGGCGCCTTGCACCAGCGGCTCGCCACCGGCATCCGCGCTCGCATCGCGGCCGGCCAGTTCCAGCCCGGCGACCCGCTGCCGCCCTCGCGCACCTTGGCCGAAGACCTCGGCGTGTCGCGCTGGGTCGTCACCGAGGCCTACGATCAGCTTCGCGCCGAGGGCTTCCTCGCTGGCCGGGTCGGATCCTCCACCCGGGTGGCCACCACCGGATCAACGACTCCCACCGAGACCGGGGGCGAGGGCCGAACAGCGGCACCCCGGTGGAACCTGTCCCCCGCCCTCCCGGGCCTGGACACCTTTCCCCGGACGGCATGGCGGGCCGCCACGACCCGGGCACTGGCCGGTCTGGGTCCGACGGATCTGGCTCCTGGGGACCCCCGCGGGCACCCCGACCTGCGCGCCGCAGTGGCCGCGCATCTGCGACGCATCCGATCCCTGACCACCACCGCCGAGGAGATCCAGATCACCCAAGGGGTGTCCGAGGCGACCTGGTGGCTCTGCCACCACCTGACCCGCGCCGGCGCCCGCCGGGTCGCCCTGGAGGAACCGACCTGGCCCCGGCTCCGGACCGTCGCCGAGAGCCACGGGCTCGAGGTGGTGGGGGTGAGCGTCGACGATGAGGGACTCGATGTCGATCACCTCGCCCGCTTGCACCAGCAGGCAAGGATCGATGCCGTGTTCGTCATGCCGACCCACCAGTTCCCCACCGGCGTGGCGATGAGCGGTTCCCGGCGACGTGCCCTGCTGGACTGGGCCGCCGCGCACGAGAGTCTGATCGTCGAGGACGACTACGACGCCGAATTGCGCTACGACCGTCACCCGATCGGCGCCCTGGCCAGCCTCGACCGTGACCATGTCGTCTACCTGGGATCGGTGTCGAAGACCCTGTCCCCGGCGTTGCGCATCGGCTGGTGCTCAGCTCCGGCGCCGCTGGCGACGGCTCTGGCCGAGATCCGCTCCGGCCCGGGCGCGGCCGCGGGCACCCTCGAGCAGGCGGCGCTGGCCGACCTGATGGGCTCCGGCGGCTACGAACGTCACCTGCGCCGGGTCCGCCGTGAGTACCGCAGACGGCGGGCTGCGCTCGTCGAGGCGCTGCTCGCCCAGACCCCGGGCTCCACCGCCGCCACCCTCGACTCGGGTCTCCACCTGTGGTGGCGGCTGCCTCCCGGCTGCGACGAGGACCATGTTGTCTCGCGCGCGGCGGCCCTCGGCCTGTCGCTCACCGGCCTGGCCGACTGCCGCTCCCGCCCGGGTCCGCCGGGGCTGGTCCTGGGACATGCCCAGATTCCGGTACACCGGGCCACCGATGTCGCCACGCTGCTCACCCGGGCCATCCGCGAGTCCACCCGCGGGTGCACTGTCGGCTCCTGAACGTTCGTCGGTGCGCCGTCCCCGCCCCGCCAGTGCGCCCCGACGACTACCATGGACCCCGTGGCGCAGACAGTCCTGGGGCCTGAGGAGGCCGCCGTTGCGGACCTTCGTCCGTCGTCGCTGACCATCCTGCGGGCGTTGGTAGCGCTCGGCCAACCCGGAGCCATCGCCGATCTGACGCCCGACGTCGGAGGGCATCCCAACAGTGTCCGCCTGCACCTGGCCGCCCTGGTCCGCGACGGGCTCGCTGAACTGGTGGCCGCCGAGGCCCGCGGCCGCGGTCGCCCGGCAAAGCGCTACACCCCCACCGTCCATGGGCGGCAGATAGCCGAGCAGGACGCCGAACTCGACGATTTCCACGCCCTCATCGAGGCCGTCGCCGATCATCTCTCCGCCAGCGAGAACCCCACCACCGAGGCCCGCGAGCTGGGTCGCGCCTGGGGCCGACGCCTCACCCGCCGGGCCTCGGACCGCGATCTGTTCGCCAGCCTCGGCGCCCAGGGCTTCACCCCGGAACGGGACGGCGATCAGATCCGGCTGCGCACCTGCCCCTTCCTCCGCCAGGCGCGAGAGCGACCCGCCCTGATCTGTGCGCTTCATCACGGCCTGGTCGACGCCCTCGCCGATGAGCCGGTCCGCCTCGAACCGTTCGCCGTCCCCGGAGCCTGCCTGATCAGGGCGGTCCCGGCTGACCGACCCGACCAAGGAGCATCGTGCGCGCCCGCGTGATCACCGTCTCCGACCGCAGCGCGGCCGGAGAGCGCGCCGACCGGTCCGGACCGGTTCTGGTCGAGGCGTTCACCGCGGCAGGGTTCACCGTCGACAGCGCGATCATCCCCGACGGCGCAGCCCCGGTCGCGGAGGCACTGACGGCTGCGGTCGCGTCCGGTGCCCAGCTCATCGTCACCACCGGAGGAACCGGGGTAGGTCCCCGCGACCTCACCCCGGAGGGGACCCGGGGCGTCATCGACCGCGAGCTTCCCGGCGTGGCCGAGGCCCTCCGCGCCGACGGCGCCCGTACCACCCCGCATGCGTGGATCAGTCGCGGCATCGCCGGAGTGGTGGACCCACGGGCCGGCCTTCCGGGCAGCCTGATCGTGAACCTCCCCGGCAGCCCGGGAGCCGCCCGCGACGGTGCCCGGGTCCTCACCCCGTTGGCGCCGCACATCCTCGATCAACTCACCGGATCGGACCACTGATGAGCCAGCCCCACACCTCCCGTGTCGTCCTCGCCGAGGTCAGCGGGGAACCCCTCAACCCGGCCGCGATCCTCGCTGCGGTCGAGCGCCCGGACGCGGGCGCGATCGCCCATTTCGTCGGCCGGGTGCGCGACCACGACAGCCAGGCCGAGGGCACCGTGGTCGCCCTCGACTACACCGCCCACCCGCAGGCGGGCGAACTGATCGGAGGGATCGTCGCCGAGGCCGCCGGCCAGGCCGATCCCGACGGAGTGTGCACCGTCGCCGCGGTTCACCGCGTCGGGCGTCTCGCCGTGGGCGACGACGCGTTCATCGTCGCGGTGGCCGCCCCGCACCGGCGCGAGGCCTTCGCGGCCTGCGAACTCGTGGTCGAACAGGTCAAGCAGAAACTGCCGGTCTGGAAGCAGCAGTTCACCGCGGACGGTGCCTACCACTGGTCCGGCCTCTGAGGCTCAGCGGGCCCGGCGCCAGGATCCGCTGCGTCCGCCGTCCTTGGACTCGAGTCTGACCTGGTCGATGACGACATCCTTGTCGACACCCTTGACCATGTCCACCACGGCCAGACAGGCGACCGAGACGCTGGTGAGGGCTTCCATCTCCACTCCGGTCCGGTCCGCCGTCCGCACCGTCGCCGTGACGGCGACACCGTCGTCGACCACCACGACATCGACACTCACGCCGTGCACGCCGATGACGTGGGCGAGCGGGAGCAGGTCCGGGGTGCGTTTGGCCGCGGCGATCCCGGCGATCCGGGCCACCGCGAGCACGTCGCCCTTGGGGACGCCGCCGGTACGCAGCAGCTCGATCACGGCGGTCGGGCAGCGCACCAGCCCGCTGGCGGTGGCGGTCCGGATCGTCGGTGTCTTCTCGGTGACGTCCACCATCCGCGCCTGACCGCGATCGTCGAGATGGGTGAGCCGTTCGTTCATCGTGTCCTTCCCCGAAGCGTGATCTCGGACCATCGTGCCGCCATCGTGTCGAGGAAGGCGACCCGTCCGAACAGCACCTCCCCCGCGCCGGTGATCAGCTTGATCGCCTCGGTGGCCATCAGCGCACCCACCTGCCCGCACATCGCACCCAGGACCCCGACCTCGGCGGCGGTGACCCAGGTCGCCGCCTCTGGCGGCCGGGGGTGAAGATCGCGCAGGGTCACCGGTGCCAGCGGACCCTCGGGGCCACACGGCCGACTCCAGAAGACCGACACCTGGGCGCGGGTCGTCTGGACCGCCCCCCACACGACCGGGCGGCCCTCCGCGGCACACACATCGCTGATCAGATAGCGCGTCGGGAAATTGTCGACGGCGTCGAGGACCAGGTCGTAGTCAGCCAGGATGCGCTGCACGGTGCTCTCGTCCAGGCGTTCGAGGTGGGCCCGCACTGTCAGCTCTGGATCCAGTTCCCGCAGCCGGGCGGCGGCGCTCTCGGCCTTGGGACGTCCGATCCCGGCGGTGGTGTGAAGCACCTGCCGTTGCAGGTTCACCTCCTCCACAGTGTCAGCGTCGACGACGCCCAGCGTGCCGACACCGGCCGCAGCCAGGTAGAGCAGCGCCGGGCTGCCCAGCCCCCCGGCACCGACGACACAGACGCGGGCGTTCGCGAGCCGGCGCTGGCCCTCGGACCCGATGCCGGGGATCGGGAGATGACGGGCAAAGCGCTCGGCGCGTGCCCGCGGTAGCGCCTCAGCCGTCGGTTCGACGAGCGGTCTCAGTCGCATGTCGCCTCCTGGACGGCCCGGGCAAGATCCTCAGGGGTGTCGACATCGGCGGTGGCCCGCGGCTCGGCCGGGACGCCGAGCAGATCCAGTTGCCCCAACATCCGGTACATGGCCGTGGCCGGCGGATCCCCGCGGTCGGCCCACCGGGCCCGGAGGACGTCAGTCCGATAGATACCGAGCAACCACTGCAGCCGACCGTCGGGCTCGGTGAGGCAGACACCGTCGTGATGATCGGCCGGATGGGCGCTGCGCAGCAGGGTGACGGCCTCCTCGGCGTGCGGAAGATCGGCCGCGAGCAGCAGCGTCCAGTCGGCGGGGGGCTCCAGCACGGCGAGCCCGGCCTCCACGCCGGCCACCGGACCGCCGTAGGGAGGGTTCTCGCAGGTGAGGATGACACCGGGCGGGACGGCGATCCGGCCGACCACCACCCGGCGGCGCGCCCCCCGGCTGGCGGCCAGCGCGATATCGAGCAGCCGACGCCCGGCCACCGTCAGATCGGGTTTGATCATCGTTCCCATCCGGGAGCCCCGGCCGCCGGCGAGGATGACGGCGTCGAACGGGCCGATCACGCGAGAGCCTGCATCTCCAGCAGATCCCCCCGGTTCACCCGGGTGGCCTGCTCGGGCACCCGCGCCAGCGCCGTGGCCACTCCCAGCGCCGAGACCAGATGTGATCCCGATCCCCCCCCGTGGGCGGGCTCGACGACGACCCGGCCGACGGGGTCGACGGTGGCCGTCACCGGGATGATCTGGCGTCGCCCCGCCGGGGAGGACCAGTCACTGCCGGCGATCGCGGGAACCCACGGCGGCGTCTCGCGCCCCAGGATCAGGTCGAGCAGGGGGCGGACGAAGACCTGATAACTGATCACCGCCGACACCGGGTTACCGGGCAGCGCGATCACCGGAGTTTCCTTCCACACCGCCCATCCCTGCGGTTTGCCCGGTTGCATACTGACGTGACGGAAGACCCCACCGACCGATCCCAGGACGTCCCGGGCCACGTCATAGGCGCCGACGCTGGCACCGCCGGTGAGCACCAGGAAATCGCAGGAGCCGGCGTGCGTATCGAGCCACGCGGTGACCGCCGCCGCGGTGTCGGCCACCGGGACGCCGGTGAGCGGCGCGGCGCCGTCCCGACGCAAGGCCGCGGCCAGGACGCGCGCATTGGACTCGTGGATCTGGCCCCGGCCCAGGGCTGACCCGTCGTGGACGAGTTCGTCGCCGGTCGCCGCCACCGCGACCACCGGGCGGGGACGCACCGGAACGGCGATGTGCCCGGCGGCGGCGACTGCGCCCACCAGGCCGGGGGCCAACGGGGCACCGGCCCGAGCCACCAGGGCGCCAGCGGTGAGGTCCTCACCGGCTCGACGCACATGGGCGCCCGGCCGGGGCGCGAGGAAGATCTCCACCAGATCGGTGCCCTGGTCGGTGTCCTCGATGGGGACGACCGCGTCGGCGTCGGTGGGAAGGGGGGCGCCGGTCATGATCCGGACACAGGAGCCGGGTGCGATCAGCGGATCAAAACCGCTGCCGGCGGGCACCTCGCCCACCACCGGCAGCCGTAGGGGAACCTTCACGACATCGGCCGAGCGGACGGCGTAACCATCCATGGCGGAGTTGTCGAACGCTGGGATACTCACCCCGCTGCGAACGTCGGCGGCCAGCACCCGGCCGTCGGCGTCATCGATGCCCACCTCCTCGGTCCGCGTGTCGGGCTCGACCAGGCGGGCCACCTCATCGGCATACTCCTCGACACTGCAGAGCAGACGCGGGGCGGATGGGTTCACGCGAGACCTCCTAGGATCGGACGGGCTACCCATCCTTTCCTATTTCACAACATTTCGGTGCCAAATCCTCGATTCCGGGCTACCGTGGGACCTTCAGTGCTCGGCCATCCGGGAAGGTCAATGCGCCCACTCGTCCTGTCTGCGACCCAGACTCTCCGCGACCCCTACGACCGGGTCGCGACCGACCTGCGCGTGTCGCTCACCGACCGCTGCAACCTGCGGTGCTCCTACTGCATGCCGGCCGATGGTCTCGACTGGCTCCCGACCGAGGAGACCCTCACCACCGCCGAGGTGTGCCGGCTCATCCGGATCGCGGTCGAGATGCTCGGGGTCCGCACGGTGCGGTTCACCGGCGGCGAACCCCTGCTTCGCCGCGATCTGGAGCAGATCCTCGGCCACACCGCCGCACTGCGCTGCCCGGACCGAACCCGGCCCGACCTCGCGCTGACCACCAACGGGCTCGGGCTCGACAAACGGGCCACCGGCCTGGTCGCGGCGGGGCTGAATCGGGTCAATGTCTCCCTCGACTCACTCGACCCGCAGCGGTACGCCGCCATCGCTCGCCGCCCGCGGCTGCACGACGCCCTGGCTGGCCTCACCGCCGCGCGGACCGCGGGGCTGCATCCAATCAAGGTGAACGCCGTCGCCATGCGGGGGATGAACGAGGACGACATCGTGCCGCTGGCGGAGTTCTCGCTGCGCCACGGATTCGAGTTGCGCTTCATCGAGCACATGCCGTTGGGCCCGGGCCACGGCTGGGACCGGGCCGCGATGGTGCCCGCCGCCGAGATCCTCGGCCGCCTCGAGGAACGGTTCACCCTCACCCCACGACCCACCCGTGGGAATGCACCTGCCGAGGTGTGGGATGTCGCCGCCGGCGCCGACCATCCGGCGGGTGGCATCGGCGTGATCGCCTCGGTCACCCGGCCCTTCTGCACCGACTGCAACCGGACCCGGCTCACCTCCGACGGCCAGATGCGCACCTGCCTGTTCTCTCGCACCGAGACCGACCTGAGGACGCCGCTGCGGGCCGGTGCCAGCGACGACGAGATCGCCGCCCGGTGGCAGCAGGCCCATCGGGACAAGCCGGCCGCGCACGGCATCGACGACCCGGGGTTCACGCCACCGGAGAGGCCCATGAGTTCCATCGGAGGTTGAGATGAAGATCACGTTCTACGCCGGCGCTGCCGATGCCGCCGGGACCGCCACCCGCACCCTCGAGGGCCCGCTCACCGCGAACCAGCTCAGGGAGGCCCTCGGCCGCGACAACGAACGGTTGGCGGTGGTGCTGTCGCGCTGCAGCCTCCTCGCCGACGGGGTGCATGTGTCCGAGGACGACCTCGTCCCTGCTGGGGCAGCAGTCGACGTGCTGCCACCGTTCGCCGGAGGCTGATGAGACGCAGGTCCACGGACTGAGATTTTTTCAATGATCTTTGGAGAAATTCGCACCTGCCGCCGGGCCGCGATGTTTGGCTGGGGCCATGACCTCGACCGCGCGTATCGACGGCCCCGCCAGCGCTGCCCTGCTGCGTGTCGGCCGCTTCTTCAGCCGATGGGATGAGACCGCAGACGGCCGGGCCGTCTTCCGCGAGGGTGGACGCTCCGGCGATGTCTTCTACCGCGACCGGTGGAGCCATGACAAGGT
>JBKEBV010000220.1:0-7094 GCA_047973315.1 Propioniciclava sp. | reverse complement strand
AGGACGTTGGAGGCGAACGACGGGTCACGCGGGACGGTGATCGTCGCACCGGCGTCACCCACCCGGTAGCTCAGCGGTGTCCCGTGCGTGAACTCGATGTCGTAGTAGGGCGAGATGACAGCCCGGTTGACCAGCCAGTAGTAGCCGCGCGCCGAAGTTTCTCGTCGAGGGGAAGCGGCGACGCCTCGCCAAGTGCGGTGAACAGGTCCGCCGTCGTCCGCTGGGGGACGTCCACCGAGGCACCGTGGGTCGTCGGGGATGCAGAGAGCTTGCTCCAACGGTCGGCCATGCCCACACCTTAGGGCCCACTGCTGGGCGTCAATGGGCCGGTCGTGTGGCTATCGCGTGGCCGCAGCGGGAGCGTCGGTCTCGGCCTCACCCATCGCGCCGACGATCCGGGGCCAGGACGCTCCTCAGCCGGGCGACGCAGTTGGCCAGCGATATGGTCTCCACTCCGGAGGCCAGCACCTCCGCCCCCTCACCCGCTCACAACCGCCAAGTGCCGTGCGGGTGAGGGGGCGGTCCGCGTGGCGAGGCTCCAGAGACTCCATTCACGCGTCCTGTCGCGCAAAGCGCCATGCTCCCATGGTCGACTGGTGTCACAAACCTGGTTCGCTTCGGCTGAGTCGACGCGGGAACACCAGTGGGACTGCATTTCGGGGTGGGCGGCGAACATCTGGAACCAGAATTGTGACACTTGGGGGCTGTTCCTGACCTTCTGTGCCCAAGGTGGGGGCATGAGGTTGGTCATCCCGCGGGGGCCTGCAGAGCGTCAACGCGCGCGCCGCGACCTGGCCCGGGGACGAATTGAGCGGATTCTGCCCGGTGTGTATGGCCCTCCCGGCGCACTTGGCGATGCCAGGCTCCGGGTCGAGGCACTGCATCGGGCTCAGCCCGATGCAGTGGTGACAGGTGCGGCAGCAGCTCACCTCACCTGGTGGCCGGAGCTCCGTGTGGACTCGGTGACGGCGACACGGCGCGTGAGCGCAGCACCAACCCCGGGGTTCACCTGGCAGCAGCGGAGGCTGGACGCTGAGTTGCTGATATCCCGGGGATCGTTGTTGCTCGCGAGTCCCGCCCTGACGGTGCTCGACCTGATCCCCCAGCTGGGAGGCGGCGCCATCGACGAGGCCCTTCGAAGGAGAGCAGCGAGTCTCTCGGAGCTGTGGCGCGCGCTGAAGCTGACCCCTGGTCGCACCCAGAATCCCCTCCGACGGACGCTGCTGGAGGATTCCCGCGACGAACCCTGGTCGGAAGCAGAGCGGGCGCTTCACCAGATTCTCCGGGTCGTCTCCCTTCCTTGCACGTGGCAGACGAACGCCAAGATCGTCCTCGACGGACGCCGCTACTACCTGGACGTTGCGCTCCGCGACCTCATGCTGAATATCGAGGTGGACGGATGGCAGTTTCACCGATCACGGCAGTCGTTCGAGTCTGATCGGCAGCGAGATGCTGCCCTGATCGCCGCCGGCTGGCTCGTGGTTCGCCTCTCAGCCGCGAACGTGCTCACCGATCCCGGTGCCACCGGCGTTCGACTAGGACAAATCGCCAGCACGCGAGCACAGATGCTCGGACTCTGAGTGAGGGGTTGGCTGCGACACCTGTCACAAATCTGGTTCCAGATAGCCCGCCCACCGGAGATTGTGCAGTGGGACTGCGATCCGCCGAGGACGTCCGATTTCTGGAACCAGATTTGTCACGTCCCCACCGGCGTGACGGGGACCCAGCACACGAGATTGACTCTCATTCTCATTAATGGCTAGCATCGCTCCCGGTTGTCATCACACGAGTCGAGAGGTTGGTCTGGAATGGGAGCGTTGGGCGCCGAGGGACGGCCGGTGAGCCGGCGGGCGATGCTCGGATTCGGCGGCGCGCTGGTGGTGATGGCCGGAACCGCCGGTTGTCAGTCGGCTGAGCTTGGCACCTCAGCGAGCGCGGCCGCGCTCCCCCAGCGGCTCCGCGACGGCGAACTCGTGATCGCGATGGATCCGCGCAAGATCGACTCCCCCTACGACCCGATTCAGAACTGGGCCTTCACCGGGGTCAATCTGTTCCACAGCGCGCTGTTGACCATCGATGACGACAACCAGATCTTCCCTGACCTCGCCACCGACTATGAGGTCTCCGCCGACGCGCTGGCGTGGACCTTCACGCTGCGAACCGATGCCACCTTCACCACCGGCGCCCCGGTGCTCGCCGCCGATGTCGCCTTCACGTGGAACAAGGCCAAGGAAGCCGGACAACGCAACCTGCCCAATTTCGACCGCGCCGAAGCCCTCGACGATCAGACCGTCGTCCTCCACCTCACCGCACCCAGCTCGGTGATGACCTACTACGCCGCGATGCTGGGCATCGTCCCCGAGGCCGGCTACTCGGCTGAGGACCACGCCATCCACCCGATCGGTTCCGGACCCTTCACGCTGGTCGACCACATCCAAGGTCAGCAGTTGATGATCGAGCGCAACGACGACTACTACGGCCAACCCGCCCACTTCCGCAAGGTAACCATCCTGATGATGGGCTCTGATGCAGCGCTGGCCGCCGCCCAGTCCGGTGAGGTCGACGTGGCCACCGTCGCCGAGAACGTCTCCGACCTCAGCCTCCCGGGTTTCACCTTGGCCAGCCTGGAGACCAACGGATATCGGATCCTGTCGCTGCCCACCGTGCCGTCCGGCGCCTACGAGGCTGACGGCGAAGCTCCGGGCAATGACGTCACCGCCCACCCCGAGATCCGCAAGGCGATGTCGCTGGGGGTCAACCGCGAGCAGGTGTTC
The DNA here is from genome assembly GCA_047973315.1 of Propioniciclava sp. GTDB lineage: Bacteria > Actinomycetota > Actinomycetes > Propionibacteriales > Propionibacteriaceae > Propioniciclava. The sequence goes on along the minus strand of JBKEBV010000220.1, from coordinate 4,320 downwards.
GCCGAGGCCCTCTACGGCTACGGCACCGTCGCCTTCGATCCACATGACGTGCACCCGTGGGGCATCGCTGACGAGATCGCCGGCCAGGTACGCGACGGGGACGTCGAGGCCGCTGTCGCGTTGCTCGACCAGACCGGCTGGGTGCCGGGCGAGGACGGCATTCGGGTCAAGGACAACCAACGGGCGACCTTCGAGCTGATGTACCCGCCCACCGATTCCAGTCGGCAGGCGATCGCGGAGTCGTTCAAGGCGCAGATGGTCGGCCTGGGCATCGAGGTTATTCTCAAGGGCCTGTCGCTGGATGAGCAGCGGGCCTTCGTCCGCACCACCCCGACCGTGCTGGGTGGCGGGGATCAGAGCCCCTACCGCGTCTACGACATGCTGTCCTCCACGCGACGGACCGGAGAGGACTTCTCCAACGCCGCCTGCTACTCAAATCCGACCACCGATGACCATCTGGACGCCGCTCTGCGCGCCACCGACCAGGATGAGGCCTACCAGAACTGGCGCAAGGCCCTGTGGGACGGCTCGCAGGGCGGTTCGATTCTCGGGGACGCCCCCTACCTGATGTTCGGGTACATCCGGCACAACTACTTCGTCCGCGATGGGGTCAGCCTCGGCACTCAGCGCATCCACGCCCACGATCACAACGCCTACGTCCTGGCCAACCTGGCGCGCTGGGATCTTGCTTGAGTGAGAGCCCGAAGCCACCGTCGGGCGGGAGTCGTGAGCAAGACCCCGGCGGGAGCTCAGAACGCTCTGCACGAAGCGTTGCCGGGTCCAGGATGAACGGTGCCGCCGCGGTCACCGCAGTCGGATCGGCTTCCGGACCGGACAGACGTCACCGGCTGCCAGCCTGGATGCGCCGTCCTACGCCCGGCACCGCCTCGCCCTCGCCAGGTCCAACCTCCCCCAGCACCCGCCGACAGGATCAGCGGAAGATCGTCGCCTACGTCGCTGGGCAACTGGTCAAGCTCGTCACCCTGGTAGTGGCGGTGAGCGCGCTGACGGTCATCCTGATTCGGCTGGCACCGATCGACCCGGTGACGGCGTACTTCGGCTCCGAGACCGTGGTCGACCCCGTCCAGCGGGCCCAGCTGGTGGACCGCTGGGGGCTGGAGGATCCCGCCATCGTGCAGCTCGGCCGGTGGTGGTTCGAGGTGATCGTGCACCAGGACATGGGCACCTCCCTCACCTTCGGGCGTCCGGTGGCCGACGTCATCGCCTCCGGACTGTGGAATTCCGCACTGCTCCTGGCCGCTGCCTGGCTGATCAGCGGACTGCTCGGAGGGCTCCTCGGGTTGGTCGCCGCTCATCAGCGGGGGCGGCTGCTCGACAAGGCGATCAGCACCGGCTGCTACCTGTCCGCCGCCACCCCGACCTTCTGGGTGGGGATGATCGTGCTGCTGATCTTCAGCGTCCGACTGGGCTGGTTCCCGATCGGCTTCTCGGTACCGATCGGGCAGACGCTCGCCGAGACCTCCCTCACCCAGCGCCTCGAGCACATTCTCCTGCCCGCCCTCACCCTGAGCCTGGTCGGGGTGTCGACGATCACCCTGCAGACCCGCACCCGGCTGATCGAGGTGCTCGACTCAGACATGGCGCTGTTCTCCCGGTCCCGCGGTCTCACCCGCTGGCAGTTCATCACCCGCCACGGGCTCCGCAATGCCGCGATGCCGTTCATCACCTTGCAGTTCGGATCCATCAGCGAGATCATCGGCGGTTCCGTCCTGGCGGAATCGGTGTTCAGCTATGCCGGGCTCGGCAGCATCACCGTGCAGGCGGGCACGAGCGCCGACCTGCCCCTGCTGCTCGGCATCACCGTGTGCACCTCGGCGATCGTGTTCCTGGGCAACATGATCGCCAACCTGTGCTACCCGCTGGTGGACCGGCGCGTCACCGAAGGATCCTCATGGGCCTGACCCACCGCACCGACCTCACCACCGTCTCCGGGTTGCGGGTGGGTCGCACCTGGAACGGTCGCCGCCGGGCCGCGGCGGTGTTCGGCGTCGCCGCAGTTGGACTGATCACGGTCGCCCTGGTGGGAACCTGGATGCCGGAGAGCTGGTACGCCGTCGACTTCTCCCGACGCAGTCAACCGCCTTCGCCAGCGCACCTCTTCGGCACCGACTGGCTGGGCCGCGACATGCTCTCGCGCAGCATCAAGGGACTGTCGATCAGCATCAGGATCGGGCTGTTCGCCGCGGTGGTGTCCAGCGTCATCGCCATCGTCCTGGGCACCCTCGCCGCGACGCTGGGGGGATGGGCTGACCGGGCGGTCCTCTGGCTGGTCGATCTGTTCCAGGGGATGCCGCACCTGATCTTCATGATCCTGGTGGCCATCCTGATGGGTCGAGGAGCCACCGGCATCATGCTCGGTGTCGCGCTGACCCACTGGGTGTCGTTGGCCCGCGTGGTCCGCGCTGAGACCTTGCATCTGGCCGAGGCACCCTACGTTCGGATCTCCCGGGGGCTGGGCCGGTCCCCCTGGTGGGTGGCCACCCGCCACTACCTGCCCCACATCGTGCCACCGACGGTGACCGCCACCGTGCTGATGTTCCCCCATGCGATCCTGCACGAGGCCGCGCTGACCTTCCTCGGTTTCGGGATGCCGCATGAGGTGCCCTCAATCGGCGTGATTCTGTCCGAGGCGATGCGCTACCTCACCACCGGGGCGTGGTGGCTGACGGTTTTCCCGGGCGCGGCGCTGCTCGCCGTGGTCCTTCTGTTCGACCGGTGCGGGCGAGCCCTGGCCGGGCTCATCAGCCCTGCAACCGCCCACACCTGAGGAGGCGACGACGATCGAACGACCACCGTTTCCCCCCACGCCGCCGGACGACCCGGTGCCACTGCTGCGCGTCGACGACCTGTCAGTCGGTTTCGAGGCCTACACCGGTGGATTTCGCCGCGACCTGGTCTCGGCGGTGCGCCAGCTGAGCCTCGAGGTGGAACGCGGTGAGGTCCTCGGCATCGCCGGGGAATCCGGGTCTGGCAAGAGCCTCCTCGCCCACGCCATCATGGGCCTGCTGCCCTACAACGCGGTGCAGCAGGGCCGGTTGCTCCTCGACGGTGTCGCCATCACTCCTGACCTGGACATCCGACATCGGCGGAGACTCGCGCTCGTGCCACAGTCGGTCACCTATCTTGATCCACTGATGTCGGTGCGTCGCCAGCTCGTCGAGGGCCCTGGAACTCAGCAGCCCACTGCTTCGGAGCTGGAGGCGATCGCGCACCGGTTCAGCCTGGCGCGCACCGACCTCGACAAGATCCCCAGCGAACTATCCGGCGGCATGCTCCGACGGGTCCTGCTGGCCACCGCGCTGCTGTCCACCGCCGATCTGATCGTGGCCGACGAACCAACGCCGGGAATCCCGGTCGCGATGGCCCTGGACCTGCTCCAGGGACTGCGCCAGAAGGCTACTGACGGCGCCGGCGTCATCGTCATCAGCCACGACATCGACCTCATCGCTCAGATCGCGGACCGGATCGCGATCCTCCGGCACGGCGAACTGGTCACCACCCTGAGCGCGGACGCCTTCGCCCACCCCGACACCTCGCGCAACCATCCCTACGCTGAGGCGCTGTGGCGAGCCCTCCCGCAGAACGACTTCGCCGCATCCGGTGAGGGGACCCGATGAGCTGGCAGGCAGAACAGGTGTCGTTCAGCTACGGACGGCAGGTCGTGCTCGACCGGGTGAGCATCACCATCGCGCCCGGCCAGGTCGTCGGCCTCCTGGGGCCGTCCGGACAAGGAAAATCGACCCTGGGCAAGATCATGGCCGGATGGATCAGCAGGTTCCGGGGGCAGGTCCTCCTCGACGGGCACACCCTGCCCCGCGCCGCCGGACGCCCTCACCCGGTCCAGTACCTCAACCAGAACCCGGAGACCGCCGTCAACCCGCGCTGGCGGATGAAACAGGTCCTCAACGAAGGATGGGCCCCCGACCAGCAGACCATCGAGCACCTCGGCGTCGAGCCGGCCTGGCTGAGCCGGTTCCCCGCCGAGATCAGCGGCGGCGAGATGCAGCGCTTCTGCATCGCCCGAGCCCTCCACCCGGGCCTGAAGTACCTGGTGGCCGACGAGATGACCACGATGGTGGATCCGATCACCCAGGCCGAGATCTGGGGCCGCCTGTCCAGCATCGCGCGCCAGCGACAGATCGGGGTGATGCTCATCACCCACAATCCTGCCCTCGTCCGGCGGTTGTGCGATGAGGCCTACGAGCTGAAGGAACTGGAAGCCGGCCAGCGCTGATCACTGCTGTCCTGGGCGCGGAGGCAGCAGCGTCGACGTCGTGGGCGACACCCCGAGTCGTGATC
>JBKEBV010000202.1:0-10109 GCA_047973315.1 Propioniciclava sp. | reverse complement strand
GCCACCTGGTGCAGGTAGTCGGTGAAGTTCTCGGTGGTCCCGGAATCAACGGAGCGGTGGACCTCGGTGATCGTGGCCTCAGGCAGGGCGACGCCCTCGTTGGTGGCGGCGATGGCCGGATCGTTCCAGGTGGTGATCTCACCGGCGAAGATCTGCGCCACAGCATCGGGGGTGAGGCTGAGCTCGTCCACGCCGTCAACGTTGAAGATGATGGCGATCGGGGAGATGTAGACGGGCAGGTTGAGCGCGCTCGAGTCGGCTGCGCAGGATCCGAAGGAGCCTGCGGTCATCTCGTCGTCGTTCAGGGCCCGGTCGGTGCCGGCGAAGGCGACCGCCCCCTGGGCGAAGCCCTCGCGACCGGCTCCGGAACCGTCGGGGGAGTAGTTGATGGTGAGGCCGGGTGTCTGGAAGCCGGCGATCCAGGTCTGCTGGGCCACGCTCTGCGAGCTGGCTCCCTTGCCTGCGAGGGTGCCGGTGAGCCCGGAGCCCTGGGCGGTGGAGGTGTCAGCCGTGGACGCCATCGAGCCTTCGTTCGCGGCGCAACCGGACAGGCTGAGCGCCGCGGCAGCCACAACGGCGAGCGGGGTGCTGATCGACTTCATCTTCAAGGTTTCTTCCTTCACATGCATCGGCAGGGACCAAGCCCTGCTGGCCAGTGCGGTACCAGCCACATTCGGCAACGTAGACAACGTCCGTGACGAGAGTGGCCCCGCAAGGTGAACAGAACATGAACGAAAGGCGGTCGCCTCGCCCGGCGAGACGGCCCCCTCGGCATGCGGCGGTGAATCGCCTGACCGGTCGCCCGTACCCGAAGGTCAGCCTCGGGTCGCGGTGACCTGTTCTGGCGCCGCCGGTCGTTCAGGCCCGGGGTCGGTGGAATTCCATCGCGACGGTGGTCCCGACGGGATCAACGTGGGCCACGACCACCGCCGAGGTCTGCAACGGCCGGGGGACCACGTCCAGTGCCTCGAGCATGGTGGGCAGGATCGGCCGGTGTCCGCACACAGCGGTCCCACCGCGCTCGGCGGTCTCGCCCACCACACGACGCATGAACGTGGTGACCCCTTTGGTGTTCTCCTCGCCGATCTCCTCGCTGAGGACGGTCCAGCCCTCGACGTCGATGCCGGTCGACTTGCTGTACGGCTTGAAGGTCTGCACGCACCGGGTGGAACTGGAGGAGATCAGGCGCTCGACGCCGTAGGCCCGCAGCAACGGGAGCAGTGCCTTGGACTGTTTCCTGCCTCGCGAGGCCAGCGGGCGCGCCTGATCGCGGGCCGTCCAGTGGGTTCGCAGCATCGCCTTGCCATGGCGGACCACGAGCACCGGCGTCGTGGCCTCGGCCGCCAGGGCCTGCTCGACAACGCCCTTCTCGTCGGCGTAGGTCATCCGCTTCATCGCAGCCGAGGGCGACAACCAGACAACCTTGTCGACCTCCCTGTCCGGCTTGCGGCGCGCCTGCTCGGTCGGGGACGCCACCCAGTAGTGGACGGTCTTGCGCCCCCCGCCCACCGGGTAGGAGATGGGCGACAGGGGCTGCCGCAGCTGGACCCGGACGCCGGTCTCCTCCAGCGTCTCGCGGGCTGCTGCCCCTGCGGTGTACTCGTCGGGCTCAAGTTTCCCCTTCGGGAGAGTCCAGTCGTCATATCCGGGTCGGTGGACGAGCAGGATCCGGGGCGCCTTGCCCTCGCGCGGTTGGAGCGCGACGGTCCCCGCGGCGACGATCTGCCTGGTCATCGCGCCTCGCCGCGGCGTTCGGAGACCCGGGCGATGAGGTGCTCCTGCAGGTCACGCAGCGGGCGCCCCTCCTCGTCGGTGGTGTGCTGGACCCAGCGGGTGTCCTCCAGATGCCAGGCGGCGGTATCGGGGTCGAAGGCGAGGTCGAACAGCCGCCCGATCTGCTCCACGTGGCGGCGGTGGGTCAGCGACACCAGGACCTCCACCCGCCGGTCGAGGTTGCGGTGCATCAGGTCGCAGGAGCCCAGGCCGACCGACGGCTCACCACCGGCGGCAAACCAGAAGATCCGGCTGTGCTCCAGGAACCGGCCGAGGATACTCCGGACCCGGATGGTCTCGCTCAGGCCGGGGACCCCGGCCCGCACGGCGCAGATGCCGCGGACGAGGAGATCCACGCTCACTCCGGCCGCGGAGGCGCGGTACAGCGCGTCAATGACCTGCTCGTCGACGATCGAGTTCACCTTCATCCGGATTCCCGCCGGACGTCCGTTGCGGTGATGGTCGATCTCATCCTCGATGCGCTCCATCAGGCCCGATCGCACCCCGGCGGGGGCGACCAGCAGGCGGCGGTAGTCAACATCGCGGGTGAGCCCTGACAGGTGGTTGAAGACGCGCGCCACGTCCTCGGTGACGATCGGGTTGGCCGTCATCAGACCCATGTCCTCGTACAGGCGGGCGGTCTTGGGGTGGTAGTTGCCGGTGCCGATGTGGGCGTAACGGCGCAACCCCTCGGGCTCGTCACGGATGACGAGGCAGAGCTTGGCGTGGGTCTTGAGTCCGACCAGGCCGTAGACGACGTGGCAGCCGGCCTTCTCAAGCTTCCGGGCCCACCGGATATTGGCCTGCTCGTCGAAGCGTGCCTTGATCTCCACGACGACCAGGACCTGCTTGCCGGCCCGGGCCGCGTCGATGAGGGCGTCGACGATCGGCGAGTCGCCCGAGGTGCGGTAGAGCGTCTGCTTGATCGCCAGCACGGCCGGGTCGGCGGCCGCCTGTTCCACCAACCGCTGGACCGAGGTGGCGAAGGAGTCGTACGGATGGTGCAGCAGCACGTCGCGTTCGCGCAGGGCGGTGAACAGGTCGGCGGGCTGCGCGGTCTCCACCGCCGCCAGATCGGGGTGCGTCTTGGGCAGGAAGGTGGGGTAGCGGAGCTCCTCCAGGTCGAGGTCGGCGATGTTGAACAGCGCCCTCAGGTCGAGGGGGGCCGGTAGCCGGAAGACCTCCCGCTCGGAGACGCCGAGTTCGGCGACCAGCACCTCCTCGAGCTCGGCCGGGATGCCGTCGGCGACCTCAAGGCGGACCGGCGGGCGGCCCACGCGGCGGCGGAGAAGCTCCTTCTCCAGGGCGTCGAGCAGGTTCTCGGCGTCGTCCTCCTCGACCTCCAGATCCTCGTTGCGGGTGACGCGGAAGGTCGACCAGGCGAGCACGTCCATGCCGGTGAAGATGTCCTCGAGGTGGTGGCCGATCACCTCCTCGAGGGGCAGGAACCGCCCCCCTCCCAACGCCAGGAAGCGGTCGACATTGGTGGGCACCTTGATGCGCGCGAACTGTCGGGTTCCGGTGGCCGGGTTGCGGACCAGAGCGGCCAGGTTGACCGAGAGCCCGGAGATATAGGGGAACGGATGGGACGGGTCGACCGCCATCGGGGTGAGGATGGGATCGATCCGCTCGGCGAACAGCTGGGTCATAGCGGCATGCTCGTCGATATCCAGATCCTCCCAGCCCACCAGGTGGATCCCGTCGCTCGCCAACTCCTGGCGGAGCCCGGTGAAGGTCTCGGCCTGCAGATCCACCAGGCGCTTGACCTCGGCGAGGACGCGTTCGTGGAGATCCTTGGGCCGGATCCCGGAGGAGGAACGGACGGCGACGCCGGCACGGATCCGTCGTTTCAGTCCGGCGACGCGCACCATGAAGTACTCGTCAAGGTTGGCCGAGAAGATCGCGAGGAACCGCGCCCGTTCCAGCAGCGGCACCCGTCCGGCGTCGCGGGAGAGATCGAGGACGCGGCGGTTGAAAGCCAGCCAGGAGAGTTCCCGGTCCTCGAACCGATCATCGGGGAGGTCCACCGGATCGGGCAGATCGGTGGGCTCAGCCGTCATCGGGTGACCTCGGTGTAGAGGCTGTCGCGATGAACCTCGGTGAAGCCGCCTCGCTCGTACAGCCGCACGGCGGTGGTGTTGTCAGCGTCGACGTAGAGGATGACCCGCCGCGACCCACCCTCCCACAGGTGGGCGAGACCGGCGTTGAGCAGGACCCGTCCCAGGCCGCGGCCGGCTGCCCGGGGGTGCACGCCCAGCACGTAGACCTCCCCGATGGCGTCGGGGTGGCGTTTGGTCCAGTGGAATCCGGCGACGCCCTCATCGTCGGTGGCGAGGATCAGACCGGCGGGATCCCACCAGTCCTCGGCCTGGCGTCGGGCCAGATCATCAGCGCTGAAGTGCCCCTGCTCAGGATGAGTGGCAAAGGCTGCGGCATTCGTGGCGAGGAAGGCGTCGGTGTCGGGCTCGGTGAAGGCCCGCAGAGTGATTCCTGCCGGCGGTGTCACGACCGGTGCGCCGACGAGGTCGGTGCCGAGAACCAGCAGACTCCGGGTGCGGCTCAGATCGTTGCCGGCGGCGAAACCCTGGGCTCCGGGCAGGTCGTGGAAGGCCCAGACGGCGACGCGGTCGCTGTCGCCCCGGAGCCCTTCGAGCAGCTGCCGGCCGACCCCGCTGCGCCGGTGGTCCGGATGGACGACGAGTTGCCCGGTCGCGTTGTCGGGCTGCCACTGGGCGTAGCCGATCACCCGGGCGACGGAGGGATCGACCTCGCCGTCGATGATCGCGAAGGACCAGTCGTCGGCCACCAGATGGTGCCGGGCGCCCGGGGCGCCGAGGAACAGCAGTGCCTCCTCATTGAGCGGGGCCGCGCCGTCAGCGGCCTGCGCGGCAGTGACCAGATCCTCGACCGCTGAACGTTGTTCGCGGGAGAGCTTGCCGAGTGACTCCACGGCCTCACCCTAGACGTTGGACCGGGGCTTGTGTCCACGTGGGCGCCAACGCAGGACCACCCGTCGAGCAGAACCCTCACCGATCTGTCGGCTGCGCGGGGCGTGACGCCTGGGTCGAGGCCCGGGTCACTTCCTGCAGGCCTGTCGGTCGAGGAGAGTGTGGCGCCCGGGCGAACCCAGCGTCCGGTGGTGCTGAGGGTGGCTTCGAGACGCCGCTTCGCTGCTCCTCGACCAGCGTGCGGGTACGGCTGTCCTGGTGGTCAGCTCCGATCGCGGTGCCGGGTGCTCTCGGGGGAGAAACGGTAGCCGACATTGCGCACGGTGCCGATCAGGCCCTCGTTCTCCACGCCGAGTTTCGCGCGGAGCCGGCGCACGTGGACGTCGACGGTCCTGGTGCCGCCGTAGTAGTCGTACCCCCACACATCCGAGAGCAACGTCTCGCGGGTGAAGACGTGGCCGGGGTGCTGGACGAGATACTTGAGCAGTTCGAACTCGGTGTAGGTGAGGTCCAAGGGCCGACCGTTGAGGGAGGCGTGGTAGGCGCTCTCGTCGATGGTGATGCCGCCGCTGCTGGTGATGCCGTCGTCGGTCTCCATGGCGAGCAGCCGCACCCGGGCGTCGAACTCGGCGGGTCCGGCACCGTCGTGGATGACATCGGCCACGCCCCAGTCGGGCGTCACCGCGGCGAACCCGCCCTCGGAGAGGACCAGCAGGATCGGTGCCGGACTACCGGCGGCCACCAGCAGCCGACAGAGCTGGCGGGTGGTGGCCAGATCCGAGCGGCCGTCGAGCACGACGGCGTCGAACCGGTCGGCCCGGGCGACGATGCCCGCATCCGGCAGCACGAACTCCAGGCCGTGCGCGAGCAGAGCCAGTGCGGGGATCGGAGCCTCGTCGGTGTTCGGGGTGGCGAGGGGGCTCACGACGAGCAGATGTCCCATTCCTCCCCCAGGTTCGTGCGGTCGTTGGCCGGCAGCAGTCTATGGCTCCGGCCGGTGGGGGAGGGGGGAGGTTCACTCTGGGGACCAGATTGCGCTGTCGAGCATGACGGTGACAGGCCCGTCATTGACCAGGCTGACGGCCATGGTCGCCCCGAACCGGCCGGTGCTCACCTCAGCACCTCGGGCGCGCAGCGCGCTGACGAAGTGGTCGACCAACGGCTCGGAGACCGCTGCGGGTGCTGCCGCGTGCCAGGAGGGTCGGCGCCCTTTCGCGACATCGGCGTAGAGGGTGAACTGGCTGACCACCAGCACCGGCGCACCCAGGTCGGCTGCCGACCGTTCGCCGTCGAGAATCCGCAGACCGAGGGTCTTGTCGGCCAGACGTTCGACGATCGCCCCAGTGTCGGTACGGGTGATGCCGACCAGGGCGAGCAGCCCGGGACGGTCGATCTGACCGACGACCACGTCATCGACGCGCACGGAGGCCCGGCTGACCCGCTGAAGAAGAACTCGCACTCCCACAGCCTGACATGCGCCTGCGGGAACAACCCCCGGACGCGCTACGTTGAGGCGGGAACAACCGAAGGAGACATGCGTGTTCGAGATCCCGTCCGATCTGAATCCGGCCCTCGCGGGCCTTGCCTGGCTGCGGGGCCGGTGGACCGGCGTCGGCTACCGACAGTGGCCGGGTCAGGCGAAGGTCGAGTTCTTCCAACAGGTCGACTTCTCCGACAACGGCGGCCCCTATCTGCACTACCTCGGCCAGGCGTTCGAGATGGATGAGGCAGGTCAGCCGGTCAAGCCGCTGTTCATGGAGACCGGATTCTGGATGCCCCGTGCCGACGCGAGCCTGGACGTGGTCCTGTGCAGTCCGGAGGGGTACAGCGAGATCTGGTACGGCTCGCTGTCGCCCGGCCGGGTTGACCTCACCACCGATGCGGTGGTGCGCAGCCCCGAGGCCGATGCCAGCTACACCGCGGGCCGTCGGCTCTACGGAACGGTGGAGGGCAAGCTGATGTACAGCTTCGACCGGGCCACCGAGGACCAGGAGCTCCAGTCGTACGTGTGGGCCAGCCTGGTTCGCGCCGAAGGCTGATCGTGGGCGTTGTGCTCAACGAGACCGGACCTGACGCCGGGCTGCCCTGGCACTATGGCGATCCGCTCCGCGAACAGCGCCGTCTGGCCGCGGGCGAGGCGAGGGTCGACCTGTCCAACCGCCCGGTGATCGCGATCAGCGGCGCCGATCGCCTCAGCTGGCTGCACGCGCTGACCAGCCAACATCTGGAGCGCCTGTCGCCCGGGCAGTCGACGGCGGCGTTCATCCTGGATCCGAACGGCCGGATCGAGCACGTTCTCGCCGGCGTCGACGACGGTGAGACCTTCTGGGCACACACCGAGCCCGGTCATGGTGAGGCGCTCCTCGCCTGGCTCGACCGGATGCGGTTCGCCGCCCGGGTGGTGGTGGCGGACCGTTCGGCCTCCCATGCGGTGATCGGTTCCGGAGAACAGGTCTGGCTGGTGCCTCGCGAGGACCTGGATGCGGAGCTGGGTGAGGTGCGGGCCGGCACTTGGGCGGCCGAGGCGCTCCGCATTGCCGCGGGCCGGCCGCGGATCTTTCTGGACACCGACGAGAAGACCATCCCCAACGAGGTCGCCTCCCCCGACGGTGATCTGCTCGGGTCGGCGGTGCACCTGCAGAAGGGCTGTTACCGGGGCCAGGAGACGGTGGCTCGCGTCCACACCCTGGGCCGGCCGCCGCGTCGGCTCACGCTGCTCCATCTGGACGGCTCGCCGGAGCACCTCCCCGAGGTCGGCACACCGGTCGAGCGGGAGGGGCGAACGGTCGGACGGCTCGGCACCACAGCGATCCATCATGAACTCGGCCCGATCGGGTTGGCCCTGGTCAAGCGCAATGTCGCCCTGGAAGCGTCCCTGATCGCCGGCGGTGTCCCTGCGAGCCAGGAGCCGGTGGTCGATCCGGACGTCGGGCTGCACGTGCGCCCGTTGCGGTGACCCCGGTTCCGGGAGCTGATCGCCTGCGCGCTGACCGGACGACCCGGATCAGGTTTGCCCGTCGCTGCCACGATGGGACCATGCAGACCCAGATCCGTCACAACCCCGCCTTCGCCGTCGCCCGTCTGTGGCTGCAACCCCATGAGCCGGTCCGCCTCGAGGCGGGATCGATGATGGCCCACAGTGCGGGGATCCGGCTGTCCGCCGACACCGGCGGCGGCGTCATGGAGGGATTCGCACGCTCGATCTTCGCCGGTGAGTCCTTCTTCGTCACCACTGCCACCGCCCCGGCCCACGGCGGGTGGATCGACGTGGCGGCTGTGCTCCCCGGTGACCTGATGACGGTCGATCTGGAGCCCGGTCGACCTTTCTTCGTCACCAAGGGCTGCTGGTTGGCCAACTCCCATGGCACCCAGGTGACCACCGAGTGGGGCGGCATGGCCAACCTCTTCGGCGGCGAGGGCGGTTTCGGTCTCCGGGCCGCCGGCCAGGGTCAGCTGCTGCTCGCGGTCTACGGCGCGCTTGATGTCATCGAGCTGGGTCCCGGCGACGGCTTCGTGGTCGACACCGGCCACGTGGTGGCCTACGACCTCGGGGTCAGATTCCAGGTGCGGCGGGCGGTGGCCGGACAGACCTTGTCCTCACTCACCTCCGGTGAGGGTCTGGTTTTCGAGTTCAGTGGCCCCGGACGGGTGTACCTGCAGACGCGCAATCCCGCGGCTCTGCAGCAGTGGGTGACCGCCCTGATGCCGTCGCAGAACCCGCGTGGGAGCACCCTGGGCAAACTGCTTCAGTGAGGGGCGGTCACCTCCGGGCATGCATCCGGCCGGGCCCCGAGGGACCCGGCCGGCGCAGAAGCCCCGCTCAGCGGCGGTGCTTGGCGAAGAAGCTCCACATCGCCTCGGAGGCGGAGACCTCCTGGGTGGTGTAGCCGAGGAAGCTCAGGTCGACCGAGGTTCCCGGCCAAGTGTGGCCGCCACCGGCGACCTCGTACACCACGACGTCAGCGCGGTCGTCGCAGCCGCGCCAGGTGTAGGTGGTGATCTCCGAGCTGATCTGACGGGTCTTCGGGCCCACCCGGCAGCCGTTGATGTCGGCCCACTCCTCGGCGGCCCGCATCACGGTGTAACCCCAGCGAGGGTCGGTGTTGCCCTGATGCGGATTGACGAAGTCGTCGTCACCGTGGAACGTCGCGACGGCGACCGGCTCCGACGGGGTGCACGTGCCGGCTTCCGGCTGGGTCAGGTCCTCGACGTCGGGACGCCCGGCGCGCAGGCCGGCGACCGGAGCGATCGCGGCGAACACGTCGGCTGCTTCACAGGCCAGCGCTGAGGCCATCCGGCCGCCACCGGAGAACCCGGTCGCGTACACCCGACGGTCGTCGACACAGCCCGCGGCGTCCACCTGCTCGACCACCGCGCGGAGGAATGCGACGTCGTCGCGGGATCCCTCCGGGGGGTAGGTGCCGGAGGTCAGCGGGACTCCGGGGACGTTCCAGGCCCAGTTGCCACCGGGAATGGTGTGCTCGAAGGCGATGTCGCCGGTGGGGTTGACGGTGATGAAGCGCTTCTGATCGCCCAGTGAGGCCAGATCGGAGATCGCAGCCTGTGATCCGCCGTTGGCGTTCGAACCGTGCAGGTCGACCACCAGCGGGAGTTCCCGGCGCGACGGCGCCTGGGGGACGTTGACGATGACATCGTAGGACTCGCCCTCGAACGTGACCGCGAGCGTCGAGGTTCCCACCGGCAATGTCCGCACGCAGCGCTGCGACTGCCCGCGATCAGTCGACGGTGTCGCCTGCGCGGTGGGAGTGGACAGGGCGATACCGGCCAGGGCGGTGGCGGCTCCGAGCGCGGCGACGAGCGCGCGCTTGGCTCCGCGGCGGGACGGCGATGAGGTCATGTGGGCTCCTTTGGGCACAAGTGATCTCGCGGGGGTCCGCGATGGCCACACGGTAGGGCACTCCCCCCGGGGTTCGCACCTCTTGCCACGGGTTGCCAGCAGGCGGGTCGCCGGCGGCGGGCGTCACCCCTTCTTGGCTCGATTTCGCGCTTTCGCCCGCTCATGGGCCGGGAGGATCGTCTTGCGCATCCGGATAGCCGCCGGGGTCACCTCCAGACACTCGTCGGCCCGGCAGAACTCCAGGGCCTGTTCCAGGGAGTGCACCTTCGGCGGCACCAGACGCTCCAGTTCCTCCCCGGTGGAGGAGCGGACATTGGTGAGCTTCTTCTCCTTGGTCGGGTTGACGTCCATGTCGTCGGGGCGCGGATTCTCGCCGACGATCATGCCCTCGTAGACATCCTCGGTCGGTGCGACGAACATGATGCCGCGCTCCTGGAGGTTGAACAGGGCGTAGGCGGTCACCTTGCCGGTCCGGTCGGCCACCAGCGAACCGGTATTGCGGGTCTTGATCTCACCGGCCCAGGGCTCGT
>JBKEBV010000150.1:0-4323 GCA_047973315.1 Propioniciclava sp. | reverse complement strand
ACATACACCGGCATCCGCACCCGGACCGGCCCGCCCCGGCCGTCGCTGGACGCAAGATCGGGCAGATGCGTCATGTCCTTGCTGCTCGGAACAGTCATCAGTGAATCCTCCGCGACGGGTGCCCAGGGTCTTCAGGCACGTTACCCCCACCGAGTACCCCGCGCTGGCGGTCTGCAGAACTGCTCCTCCGGTGCCGGAGCACCGATCAGCGGCGGGTCATCGACACCTGGCTCCAGACCGACGGTGCGCGCCGAAGGCCGGGTCGGACGGAGGAGCGTCGGTCGACAGCAGGACCAGGTGGCTGTGGACGCGGACATCGGCGGGGCGAGGTCGACGATCCTCACCGGTGCTGCTCGAGTCGTTCCAGCTTGGTGGTCAACTCACCAGTGTGGCCGGGGCGGACGGGCTCAGTAGGCCAACGCCCGGGACCGCCGGCGGTGCGGCTCAGCCGAGCATGCCACCGATGAGGCTGACCAGGGTCCACAGCACGACGGCGGTGATGGCGAGGGTGCCGACCACGAAGCCGAGCACCACGGTGACGGCCAGGCCGACGTATCCGGCGACGCTGGTGTCGACCCGCCGACCGGCGGCCACCGTCTCCTCCAGCAGTCGGTAGTTCTTGCGGTTCGCCCGGTGCAGCACGTCGGCGGCGTCGCCGACCACGGGGGCAAGGCCCAGCCCTGCGTCGAGCAGCATGTTCCACCCCATCCGCGCCAGGACCGGGATCGGCACCCGGTTGCGGACCGCGTCCACCATGATCGTGGTCGACAGTCCGGTCCCCAGCAGGTCCCCGACGCCGGGAATGAGGCCGATCACCGCGTCGGCTCCCAGACCGATGCCGGTCCCCGGGATGACGATGAGGTCGTCGCTGAAGCGGGCCAGCGCCCGCGACAGTCGCAGGTCGGGGGTGGTCAGGGTCTGCGGGGCAGACGCGGGAACCCCGCGCGATGAAGCGGCCATGGCAGAACCGTAAGCCGAAGCGTGTGTCCGCGCGGTCAGGGTCCTCACCGGTTCCTCAGCCACCGCAACCCTGATCGACCCCACTGCAGCCGGTGGCCGGACGGTGCCCGGGGCCGGTGGCTGCCGCTGACGTCAGCGCAGCGCCGTCGCCGGACGGTGTGCCTGCAGGTTGAGGATGCGGTCGCAGCGGGCCATCACCGTCGGATCGTGGGTGACGACCAGCAGGGGAGCGGCTGAGGTGGAGGCCCAGATGTCCTCCATGAGGGCATCGGCGGTCGCCGGGTCCAGGTGCTCGGTCGGCTCATCGAGGATGAGGACTTGGAAGTCGCCGACCGCCAGCCGTGCCAGTCCCAGGCGCCGCTGCTCGCCACCTGACATCGCCGTCCCCAACTCTCCGACCCGGCGCACCGGATCCACATCGAGGCGCACCCGCGTGAGCGCGTCCAGAACATCGGCGTCGGTGGCCTCCCGTCGGCCGATCCGGACGTTCTCGGCGACCGTGGTCGAGAAGACGTGAGCGTCCTGGGCGAGATATCCGATCCGGCCCTGCACCTCCACGGTTCCCGACACCGGCGGGATCAGTCCCAGCAGCGTCGCTGCCAAGGTGGTCTTGCCGATCCCCGACTCGCCGACGACGGCCACCCGCTCACTCGGGGCGATGGGGAAATTGAGGTCGGAGAGCACCGGCTCGGCGTCGGGCCAGCCAACGGTCAGGCCGCGCACCTCGAGCGAGGGTCGCACCGCCACGGTTCCGGCGGCGAGATCCCCCTGGCCGATCGGTGGGGTGTCCAGTACCGTCTCGATGCGGTCAAGGGCGGCGGCGGACCGGGTGAACGTCTGCGCCGCCTTGGTGAAATCGGCGAAGACCTCGTGCAGCGCGAGTGGGGTCAGCGCGAGGACCGCCAGCATGGTGCGATCGAGGGCACCTGAGGCCACCGCACTGGCACCGACCTGGAAGCAGGCCATCACCGCCACTCCGGCCGCCAGGACCTGCACCGCACTGCCGAGCCCCCGGGTCCACGCCGCCTGGGCGTCGGCGTCCCGGAGTCGAGTATCAGCGGCGGCGACCCGGGCCAGGGCTGCGCCGGTGGCACCGTAGGCGACCAGGTCGACCGAGGCCTCGGAGGTCTCGTGGACGACGTCGGCCAGGGCTCCCCGCGCGGCGAGTGCGCTCCCATCGGCCCGAGCTGACAGCCGGGCGGCGAGCCACGGCGCGCCGATGCCGGCGACGAGCGCGGTGAGGAGCAGCACCGCCGCTGCGGCGGGGGAGAAGACGGCGAAGGCGATGGTCGTGGCAAGAATCACGAAGACCCCCGAGGCCAGGGGAACCAGCACCCGGACGAGGAGGTCGAGGACGGCTTCGGTGTCGGCGACGACCCGGGTCAGCAGGTCCCCTCGGCGACGCCCGAGCAGGGTGGTGCGTGCCAGCGTCCGGTAGGTGTCCAACCGCAGCGCCGACTGCAGCCGGAGTCCGAGGTCGTGGCCCAGGAGCCGCTCGACGTAGCGGGTCACCCCCCGGCTGATGCCGAAGGCACGGACGAGAACAGCTGCGGCGGTGAGATACATCACCGGTGGGTGTTCCGCGGCCCGGCTGAGCAGCCAGGCCGAGGTCGCCATCAGGGCCACCGACGAGCCGGAGGCGAGCGCCGCGAGCAGGACGGCACCGGCGAGCCGCAGCCAAGGCTGGGAGATGCCGCCGAACAGGCGGCGGAGCAGCGTCATGAGGCTTCTCCGATCTTCAGCACCCGGTCGGCGGAGGCCAGCACGGCAGGGCGGTGCGAGACCACGACGACCGCAACGCCGGTCCGGCGCAGGCTGGCCAGCAGGGTGGCCTCGGTGGCGGTGTCCAGCCCGGCGGTGGGTTCGTCGAGGAGCAGTACGTCGGCACCGGCCCGAAGCCGCAGCAGCGCCCGCGCGGTCGCCACTCGGCGGCGTTCGCCGGCCGACAGTCCTTCGGCGTCGTCGCCGACCAGGCGTCCCGGGTCGAGTTCGTCGGCACCGGCCTGATGGAGGGCATTCCGCACGGCGTCTTCGTCGGCCTCCGGGTCGCCGAGGCGGACATTGTCGGCAATCGTGCCGGCGAGCATGCCGGGATGCTGGCCGACCCAGGCGGTCCGGTCCCGCCAGCGCTGCGGGCCATCCTGGTAGGTGACGGTGCCCTCACTGGGGTGCAAGAAGCCCGCCAGCGCGTGCAGCACGGTGGTCTTTCCGCCGCCCGAGGGGCCGGTGAGGGCGATGAACTCACCCGGGCCGACCCGCAGGGTGATCTCGGAGACGGCCGGGGATTCGGCCTCGGGATAGGTGTGGCCGACCCGATGGAGCTGGGCGAGGACATCCTCGCGCGAACCCGAACCACCGGCCTCGTCCTGCTCGGCGCGTTCGATGAGGGTGAAGGCGCTCTGGGCGGCAGCCATGCCGTCAGCCGCGTCGTGATAGAGGACGCCGACCTGGCGGACCGGAAGGAAGGCCTCGGGAGCCAGCACCAGCACGAACAGCGCCGTCGCCAGGTCCAGGTCACCGGCGACCACGCGGAAGCCGACGGTCACTGCGACGACGGCCACCGACAGGGTGGCCAGAAGTTCGAGGACCAGGGCTGACAGGAACGAGATGCGCAGGGTCCCCATCGTCTCCTGCCGGTGGGCCTTCTCGGTTTTCGTCAGACCGATCTGCTGGCGGGTGGCCCGGCCGAAGACCTGCAGCGTCGGCAGGCCGGCGATCAGGTCGGCGAAGTGGCGGGCCAGCCGTTGCTGGGTGTGCCAGCGGCGCTGGGTGCGGGTCTCGGTCGTCCAGCCGACCAGGGCCATGAACACGGGGATGAGCGGCAGCGTGAGGGCGATGATGATCGCCGAGGTGAGGTCGGCGGTCGCGACGGCGATGCCGACGATGATCGGCACGGTTGCAGCCAGGGCGAGCTGCGGCAGGTACTTGGCGTAGAACCCGTCGAGGGCGTCGAGGCCCTGGGTCGCCAGGGTGGCCAGGCCCGAGGTTGACGACGGTGCGTCGAGGGGCTGGCGCAGGCGGGCGGTCATGATGTCGCGGCGCAAGGTGCTCTTGACGTCGGCTGCCGCCCGGTGAGCGAGGACGGCGGTGATCCAGCTCAGCAGTGCCTTGCCGCCGAAGGCGGCGGCCAAGGTGGGAATCACCCAGGCCAGCGGGGTCGGGTCGGTGCCGTCAGCGACCGCCGCGAAGACCCCGGCGATCCCCTCGGCGAGGGCGTGCGCCTGGAGCAGGGTCAGGCCGGCGGTGAGGCAGCCGACCACAACGATCGCGACCAGGAAGGGCCGGGTGGAGGTGGCGCGCTGCTACAGCCGTGGTTCGATCGGACCGCGGCGGCGGGGTCGAGGGCGGGCGGGGGGCGGGGGG
>JBKEBV010000139.1:0-10964 GCA_047973315.1 Propioniciclava sp. | reverse complement strand
CCGGCCGTCGGCGAGCGTGACGGCGGCGCGGCGGGTGCCGGCCGGAAGCCCCTCCAGGACGCGAACCAGCACGTCGGAGGTGACCGCATAGAGCTCTCCGTCGACCTCGCTGGCGGTCTCGTCGGCAGTGATGGCGGGGTAGGCCGGGTCACTGGTGTAACCCGTGCCGGTGCGCGCGGACTCCAGCATCTCGGCGCCCTCCAGCAGCTCGTGCTCGGTACCGCCGGGCAGCAGGGAGCCGCTGACGAACAGCAGCCCGGAGTCGATGTCGGGTGCGCCGCCGGAGCGGGCCTCCGCCCACGCGAAGCCACCCAGAACGACCGCCAGCAGCAGGTAGCCCAGCGTGACCGGCTCGAGGGCGCTCGGCCAGTGGATCTCGGGGGCGTTGATGAAGCCGAATGCACTGAGACCGGCCATCACCACCGCGCTGATGGTGGCAGCGACCAGACGGCGATCGATGATGAACACCGCGATCGCGCCGAGCAGGATCCCCATCAGGACGCCTCCGGAGCCGAGCAGCTTGAGCCCCTCGTAGAGCACCCCATTGGCACTGAGTTGGTCCATACCGGCCTCGGCGACCGAAGATCCCGCAGTGGCAAGGGTGTTCTCGATCAGCCCGGCCGCCCACTCGGCGATCGAGGGGATCATGGCCAGCACGATCGCGGGGGCATAGCGGGTGGGGCTGGACGAGAACGCCTGGGCGCCGATCACCAGACCGATGAACAGCAGAATGGGCACCAGCGCCTGCATCGGGATGACCGCCAGCAGCAGCGCAGCCGTCCCGGTGAAGCAGACCAGGCCCACCACCACGCCGGTGGCCAACGAATAGCCGATCCGGCCGCCGACCTTCTTCCAGCCCGGGTGGCCGATATAGACCGCCGGCGGGAACGGGGAACCGAGGAACGAGCCGACGATGGCTCCCAGCCCGTCGGCGAGCAGGATCTGGCGCATCGAGAACCGGTCACCGGCGGCGGCCGCCGATTCGACGTTGGTCATCCCCTCGGCGAAGTTGAACACGCCCAGCGGGATGGCCGAGGCCAGCAGCGGAGCAATATCGGCCATGCCGGCAATCACCTCCGCACCGGGGACCGGCAGGTGGATCGCCATCCCGGCTGCCGCTTCGGCCACCCCGGAGGTGGTCAGGATGCCGGACCACCCGGCCAGGACGGCGATCCAGGCGACCGCCGTGGCCACGATGACCGCGACCAGCCCGACAGGCAACCCGAAGGGCATCTTCTGGGTGCCCACCCAGCCGACGAGGATAAACCCGAGCGAGACCAGCCCGATCCACGGCACCTCCCAGATCTGGGCGGCCGGACGCATGGAGATGAAGGTGATCGAGATGCCGGCCAGTGCGCCGAGCAGAGCGGCGCGGGGCACGTAGCGACGCAGGGCCGGGCCCATCAGAGCCCCGATACAGACGATCAGGCCGACGATAAGCGCCCAGGCCAGGCCGGCGCGCCACGCCTTCAGCGGATCCCCGGAGGCGATCAGGGTCGGCAGCATCACCACGAAGACCACGAAGAACATGTGCGGAACCGACGGGCCGTAGGGCAGTGCGGTGACGTCGGTGCGGTTCTGCCGGATGGCCAGCCGCCGGGCCAGGATCGCGTACCAGATGTTGCCCAACGGCAGCGCGATACCCAGGGCGGGCAGGATCCGACCGTAGACGATCGCCGGGTCAAGGCCGACGACGTACAGCGACAGGCTGGTGATCACCAGCACGTTGAGCAGGACGTTGGTTCCCAGGCCGAAGAAGCCGTTCAGGTCACCCTTGGTCCACCAGGGGATGCGCACAGCGGTGTCCGGGGCAGCAGTGGTCGCGGTCATGTCAGTTCTCCTTCTCAAGAGCGGACAGCAGGGCGGAGGAATCGGTGACCCAGCCGACGATCCCGCCCTGGGCGGAGAACATGGCCAGGGCGGAGGCGTGGAACTCGGGGAAATAGGAGGCGGTGCAGTCGCTCAGGATCAGGGTGTCGAAGCCCCGGTCGTTCGCCTCGCGGGCGGTGGACTGCACGCACACCTCGGTGGTGACACCGGTCACCACCAGCCGCTCGATTCCCTGGCTGCGCAGCAACGTCTCCAGGTCGGTGGCGTAGAACGCTCCCTTGCCGGGCTTGTCCAGCACCACCTCGCCCTCGATCGGGGCGAGTTCGGGAATGATCGCATGGCCGGTCGATCCGCGGGTGAGGAGCCGACCCATCGGGCCGGGTTCACCGATCCGGATGGACGGGTTGCCGCGGTCGCGTTTGGCGGGGAACAGGTCCATCAGGTCGCTGCGGTGCCCCTCCCGGGTGTGGATCACCGGCCAGCCGAGGTCCCGCCAGCGGGCCAGCACGCGGCCGGTCGGTTCGATCGCGGCGCGCAGGGTGGACACGTCATTGCCCAGCGATTCACCGAAACCTCCGGGCTCCATGAAGTCGCGCTGGAAGTCGATGCACAGCAGCGCGATCCTGCCGTCCAGTGCGAAGGGGTAGGGATCTGCAGGTACGGTCGTCATCTCGGTTGCCTTCCGGTGGGTGTGATGCGGGTGCCGGCCGACCCCTGCAGGGCAGCCACCACGTTCTCCATGGACGTGATGACAGCGCAGTCCCCGCCAGCGTCCAGGAAGTTGAGGGCGGCCTCGACCTTGGGGCCCATGGAGCCGGGCGGGAAATGCCCCTCACCCAGCCAGTGCGCCATCTGTTCGGCGCTCACCTCGGCGAGCACCTGCTCCTGGGGTGTTCCGAACGCGATCCGGACCGCGTCGACACCGGTGACCAGGACGAGGGTTCCGATGCCGAGCCGGGCCGCCAGCAGCGCAGAGGTGCGGTCCTTGTCGACCACGGCGTCGACCGGTGTCCAACCGTCCGCGGTCGAGGCGACCGGGATCCCGCCGCCTCCGGCCGCGATGACGATGGTGGTCGGGTCGGCGCTCAGGGCGGCGACCGCGTCGACCTCCAGGATCGACTGCGGCTGTGGTGAGGCAACCAGCCGACGCCAGCGGCCCGGGCTGGTCTCGCCGTGGGCCCAGCCCTCCTCGCGGGTGAGCTGATCGGCTCGTTCGGCGTTGAGCGTCGGGCCGATCGGTTTGGTGGGCTGCGCGAAGGCGGGGTCGGCGCGGTCCACCTCGACGTGGGTCAACACGGTTGCGGCCCGGTGCGGCAGTCCCGCTCCGGCGAGCGCCGAGTCGAGCGCGACGGCGAGCAGGTGCCCGATCCCTCCCTGGGAGTCGGCCACCGCGAGCCACAGCGGGAGGCCGGGAAGACCCTCGCCCGAACTCTGCCCGGCCACCAGCTCGCCGCGGCGCAGGATGTAGCCGACCTGAGGCCCGTTGCCGTGGGTGATGACGGCCTTCATCCCGAGGCTGACCACCTCAGCCACTACGGCAGCGAAGTCGGCCGCGCGCTGATGCTGGCGGTCGAGCGTACCGACCTCCCCCTCGTGAACGAGGGCGTTGCCGCCGATGGCGATCAGCGCCGTGTCGGTCATGATGCGGCTACCTCGGCCAGCCCGCGGACGGCGGCGAGGAAGACCTCGGCGGGTGCGGTGACCACCCCGGCCCCGATCTGGCCGATACCCGCCTCGCGGTGGGCGATGCCGGTGTTGATCACCGGCAGCACACCCGTGCGGAGCACCTGGAGCACATCGATGCCGCTGGGGGTGCCCTGGAAGCCGAGGGCGGGCAGCGGAAAGGCCGGGTGCGCGGCGAGGGTGATCCGCCGCATCGACCGGGACGCCGCCAGCGCGTCGGCGGGGGTGCCGCCCACGAAGGCGGTGATCGCCGGCGAGGCGGCCATGGCGAACCCGCCGAGCCCCAAGGTCTCGGTGATGGCCGAATCACCCAGATCCGGATTGGCGTCGGCCGGGCCGTAGCCGGGGAAGAACAACCCGTCGGCAGGTCCGACCGTCGCGGTGAACCATCGGCCACCGGTGCCGGAGACCCGCAGCCCGAACTCGACCCCGTTGCGGGCCATCGCGGTCACCAGGGTGGAGCCGGGAACTCCAGCTCCGGCGTCCATCGACAGTTTGGCTCCGGCCATGGACAGGTTCAGCGCGAAGTGGTCGTTCGCGGCCAGGAACGCCAGCATCGCCTGGGCATCGGCCCGGGCATCGAGACCGGCCAGCACCGGCGCCAGCCGGCGGGCGAGCAGCGCGGTGGCGGCCACATTGCGGTTGTGGCCCTCGTCCCCCATCGACAGTGCCTGGGCGAACAGTCCCGGAGTGTCGATGCCGCCGATCGCGGTCACGGCCGCGTCGAGGATCGGACCTGCGGTGTCGCGCAGCCAGGCGAGCCGGTCCAGCACCGAGGTGTCATAGGCGCCGAAGCGGAGCACCTTGCCCAGTCCTTCATTCAGGGTGGCGAACGCCCGCCGGTCGGGGTGATCGGCGTCAGTGACGACCATCACCGGCATCGTCGGGGACACCACCCCGGCCATCGGGCCGACCGCTCGGTGCTCGTGACACGGCGCCAGCGCGATCGCGCCCGAGGCCAGCAACGTCCGAGCCTCCTCGGCCGTGGACGCCCAGCCCTCGTACAGGCAGGCTCCGATCAGGGCCCCTTGCACCGGCGCGCACATGCGTTCCCATGTGATCGGCGGTCCGGCGTGCAGCATGGCCCGCCCATCGAGAAAGCCGATCACCTCACCGGCTGGGCGGACACCGACCCACCGTGGCTGGGTCGCCTGCACCCGACCGATCGCCTCGGCGTTGGCCTGGTCGGTCTCCGGCGCGGTGAGTCGGTTCATCCACTCGGCCGCGGCGGCGTCGCCAAAGGCGGGGGGACGCCAGTCGAGCTGCAACCGGTCCGCCGCGGGCACCGCCCGGGTGATCAGGTCCGGTCCGACATTGATGACCTGGACGCGGTTGAGAATCATGCTGTTCCTCCGAGGGCGAGGGTGGCGGCCGCACGGGCGGCGGCAGCGGTGGACAGGTGCGCCCCAATCCCGGCGTCGGTGAGCCGGTCGAGCTGGCTGCTGAGATGCTGCGGGTCGCGCTCGGTGCCGGTGACCGCTGCAACCACCTGCCAGGCCGACGCTGCGGGGTTCGCCGCCCGCAGAGCGGCAACGGCGCCGACGAGTTCGCCGGCCGGATCCGGGTGTGACCCGTGCCCGAGCACGACGTCGACCAGGAGCACGCCGGGATCCCGCTCGGCCAACGAGCCGATCCACTCCGCCCGTGGGGTCGGGTCGATCATCGGGTGCGGGCGACCGCGGGTGTACTGGTCGTCGCCGAGGTCATGGATCTCGGCGGTGATCCCGGCGCCGGTGAGGATGAGTCGCGCCTCGCCGGCGAGGGTGCCGCCGGTGAAGAGGCCGATGATGTCGTGGTGGGGGTCCGCGGCGGGGGTCGTGCGGACCGGCGGGCCGGCGCTGACGTCGGCACCGGCGGCGCGGGCAGCCGCGACGGCAGCGCTCTCGAGCGAGCCGCGGATCAGGAGCGGGTCGGTGCCGGCCTGGCCGGCGTCCGCGGCACCCAGCAGACAGGCGACGTCCGGGCGGTCGGGGGTGGCGAGGTCGGCGAGCCGGGCCACGACCTGACCGGCGACCTCCCGTGCTGGTGGTTTGGAGACCACGACGATGATGCCGACGTCCGGGTCGGCGGCCAACAGCTCGAGCGCGCTGAACGTCATCCGGGCGCCGACCTCGGCGCTCAGGTCACGCCCGCCGACTCCGAGGATCTGGGCGACGCCCACGCCGGCGTGGTCGAGCAGGCAGGCGACCTCCTGGGCCCCGGTCCCCGAGGCCGACACCAGCCCGACCGGCCCCCTGCGTACCTCGTTGACGAAACCGAGGCCGACACCATCGATCATCGCGGTGCCGCAGTCGGGTCCCATCAGCAGCAGGCCGCGTTCCCTGGCCAGCAACTTCAGGCGGACCTCGTCCTCGACGGTGACATTGTCGGAGAAGCAGAACACGTGCAGGCCGGCGGTCAAGGCGTCCTCAACGACCGAACTCGCGTAGGCGCCCGGGACGGACACGCACGCCAGGGTGGCGTCGAATCCGGCTGCGAGTGCCTCGGGAATCGACCCCGGTGCCGGGCTCTGGGCCGAGCTCCCCTCGGCTCCGCCCTCGCCGCCCAGGGCCTGCCGGGCGATCTGCTCGGCCTCCGCGAGCGCCTCCTGGCTGGCGGCTCGGACCGCGACCACCAGATCATCAGGCGCCCAGCTGTCACCACCGTCGATCAGACCGGCCTCGGCGAGAATCGCCAGGTTGGCGGGGGTGGCCATCATCACCCCGGCACGTTCGACGCTCTCCAGCTTCTCCAGCCGGGAGGCCAAGGCCATCAAGGTGACCGAGTCCCGGTACAACCGCGGGAAGGTGGTGATGCCGATCATGCGGCGCTCCTCTGCGTGCTGGCCGCGGAATCGACTGCAGCAACCAGTCCGGTGCCGACGTGCCAGCCCGAGGTGGATCCCCAGTTCAGCAGGGCGGTGACGGCCCGCCTCGGCGCCTCACCCCCGGTCAGCGCGTGGGCCACAGCCAGCAGGACCTCGGGGAACTCGCCCCGGACGCCCCAGCCCAGCAGGTGCCGGGAGGTTGCCGTCGTGGCAGCCAGTCGGCCGGTGACGACATCGGTGAGCTCCGCCCGGCGGGGGTCACCGGTCAGGGTGAGTCCCAGCAGGGCACCCAGCACCAGGTCATCTCCGGCCGGGGTCTGTCCGCATCCGCGACCGATGAGGGCGCTCGCCCTTCGCGGATCGCGAGCGACGGCGCCGGCCAGGGCGGCGGCGTCATTGAGGTACGCGTCGCGACGCGGTGCCGCGCGGAGGGTGTCCCCGACGAGCGTGAGCCGCGCGGGATCCACCGGCGCCACACCCACCTGGCAGGACACGGTGGCCGGTGCCGCCTCGACGAGTCGGTCGAGGTCGAGGAGGGCGAGTTCGGCGCTGGCCACGGTGATCCCGCCGGGCGTGAGGCCGTCCTGGTCGCAGGTGAGGTGGCACAGCTCGCCGGCGCCGGTCTCCAGCACCCAGACGCGCGATCCGCGGTACCGGGCCCGGGTGGTGGTCAGGGGCGGCGCTCCGATGTGCCGCCGGGCGACCCGGACCGGCCACCGGTGTGTTGTTGAGGTCATGCCTCGGAGCGTAAGGCCCCAAACGTGGTAGGAAACAGACATGAAACCTGTGTTACAGACGCGCAACAATGTGTAATTATCACAATAGACTCGGCCTATGAACCGTCTCTCTGTGCGTGAAGCGCTGCGGATCCCGGCACTGCGGGGGCACCGGGTCGTGGCTGGTCGCCGGGGGCTTGATCGCCCGGTCACCGCGGCCAACGTGATGGAGGTGCCCGATATCGAGGACTTCATCCACCCGGGCGACCTGCTGCTGACTACTGCTTATCCGCTCCGAGGGCGCGAAGGTGGGTTGACCGACCTGGTTCCGGAGCTGGTGGCCCATGGCGTGTCCGGGCTGGCGATCAAGCTGAACCGCTACGTCGGCACCATGCCGCCGGAGGCGCTCGCCGTGGCCGAGTCCGCCGATTTCCCGGTGGTGGTGATTCCGGACAGTGTGGTCTTCGGCGACGTGCTGAATGCGATCTTCGCCCTCCTGCTGGATGAGACGTGGGCGACCACCAGCGACTCGGTCGCCGAGACCCTCACCAGGATCGCGTTCTCCGGGGGTGGGCTCCAGGAGATCGCCGGAGCACTCGCGCTGGCCTTCAATCGGGCGGTCCGCCTGTCCGCAGCCGGGGTCACCTGCGTGGCGCTGGCCGACGGCCGCCCGGGCCCCTGGCCCGAAGGGCCGCCCGGGCATCGGATGCCGCTGCCCGCCGACCGGGAGGGTGCCCTCGAGATCGGCGGAGCAGCACCCTTGACCGGGAGCGAACAGCGGATCATCCGTCAGGCGGGCTTCGCGGCCGGCCTGTACGTCGCCCAGTTGCACGCCAAAGCCGAACTCGACGACCTGATGCGGCTCACCTACCTGGAGGAACTGGTTGCCGGCCCGGCAACCAACCCGATCCTCCTCGCCCAGCGCTCCCATGTGTACGGCTGGCGCCTCGACGAGATCGGTGCCGTCGCCCTCGCCTCGGTTCCCGACGGACTGGACGGGCCAGCGGCCCTGGCCCGGACCCGCACCGAGGCCGCCCTGAACGATCCGATCGTGTGGTCCCGCGGCCGGGAGCTGGTCGCCCTGGTGCGCCGGAACGACGCTCCGCTGTCGGCGTGGGCCCGCGCCTGGCACGATCTCCTGACCCCCAACGGCAGCGGGATCGTGGTCGCGGTGGGCTCGCAGGTGCACGGCCCCGACGACCTGGCCCGCTCGCACACCCCGGCCCGCGCCGCGCTGGACCTGGCCACGCGGACGGGCCGGTCCAGCGCCGCCCACGGCGACCTCGCTCTGGAACGGATCCTGCTGGCTGCTGAGGACGAGGTCGCCGAGGATCTGATCCGCTCCCAGGTGGGACCGCTCCTGGATCACGACCGGGTCCATCACGGCCACCTGGCCGACACCGTGGCGCACTACCTCGGTCAGGGGAACGCAGCCCTGACGGCCCGGGCGCTGGGCGTTCACTACAACACGGTGAAGCACCGCCTGGCCCGGGCCCAGGAGCTCCTCGGCTGCGACCTCACCGACCCCACCGTCCGGCTGGGTCTCGGCGTGGCCCTGATGGCCCGATCAGTCCGGCCCTGAGCTCAGACGTCCGGGGCGATGATCACCTGGACACCGGCCTCGGTGAGCGCCTGCCGGGACTCCGGCGCCATGTCGGCGTCGGTGACCACCCCGGCAACCTCGTTCAGCGGCAGGACATTGACAAAGCCCGCGCGGCCGTACTTGCTGGAGTCGGCCAACAGCCAGGTCTCCTCGGCCCGTTCGTGCATCGTCCGGATGACGTCGGCCCCCTCGGCGAACTGGGTGGTCAGGCCACGCTCGGCGGTGAAGCCGTCGGTGCCGATGAAAGCGATCCGCACATTGAACTGGCCGACGGTGTCCAGTGCCCGGGAACCGACCAAGGACTCCGACTCGTGGTGGAAGATGCCGCCGGTCATGATCAGCTGGAGGCCGCGGTTCAGCCGCGCCGAGGCGAACGTCAGCGTCGAATTGGTCACCACCTGCACCCCCTGGCGTCCGGTGAGGCCTTTGACGACCAGCGCTGTCGTGGTCCCTGCCTCGACCATGATCGCGTCCCCGTCGCGGACGAGTTCGGCTGCGGCCAACCCGACGGCCTGCTTCTGCTTGACGCGGTGACGCTGCCGCTCCAGCACGGTCTGGAAGGTGCTCGCCTGCGCGCCACCATGGGTGCGCTGCAGCAGGCCCCGGCTCTCCAGTTCTTTGAGATTGGTGCGGATGGTTACCTCGGAGACACCGAGATCGCGCGACAATGCGGACACCGACAACGTGCCGTCGGTGGCGAGAAGGTCCAGAATGTAGGCCTCGCGTGATCGTTTCTCGCTCATCGGGGGCCTCCATCACCGGTCGTCTTCGAAAGTGAATCGTAAGGGGAGGGTTTCGTTTGATTCAACTAGCCACCATCGGCACCAGCATGATCACCGGGCAACTCATCGCGGCGGTCGCGCAGGTTCCCGGGATCGCTTTCCTCGGTGCCTACTCCCGTGACGCCGATCGGGCGGCCGCGTACGCCGCCAAGCACGGCGGGCGGCAGAGCTGGTCTGATCTGGACGCGCTGATGCAGGATCCGGGCGTCGACGCGGTCTACATCGCCAGCCCCAATGCGCTCCATGCTGAGCAGGCGCATGCGGCCCTGGTCGCCGGCAAGCATGTCCTGCTGGAGAAGCCCGCCGCCACGACGTCGGCGGCCTGGGCGGACCTCACCGCTCTGGCCCGCGACCGCGGCCTGGTCCTGATCGAGGCCATGCGGAGCGCCTACGACCCCGGCATGGCCGCCGTCCGGTCGATCCTGCCGCGCCTGGGAACCCTCCGACGCGCCTCCTTCGGCTACTCCCAGCGGTCCAGCCGCTATGACCAGGTGCTGCGGGGTGAACAGGTCAACATCTTCGACCCCGCGATGGGCGCCGGCGCCCTGATGGATCTGGGGGTCTACTGCACCAGCACGATGGTTCAGCTGTTCGGACGGCCGCAGCGTGTGTTCGGTGCCACCGTCGGGCTGCCCACCGGGACCGACGGGGCCGGTGCGGCGATCGCCGTCTATCCGGACCTGGTTGTGGATCTGTCCTGGTCGAAGATCACCGCGTCGACGCGCCCCTGCGAGATCCAGGGTGAGCTGGGCAGTCTCACCTACCATCAGGTCGCTGCCCCCCGCCAGATGGAGGTGACGCTGCTCGACGGAACCACCGAGAGCATCACCGTCGACGCCCCCGGGTGGAATCTCGCGTTCGAGGTCGAGCGCTTCGTCGCTGCGGTGGGCGGGGCGGACATCTCCACCGACCAGGACTGGACAACGGCGACCCTGGAGATCCTCGAGACGCTTGCCGCACCGCGTGCGGACCATGGTGGTCGCCTGGAAGGCCGCCCGTGACGGACGGCTGGTCCGGGGCGCGGTCGACGGTCTCGACCCAGGCGCGACCTGCCACGCTCAGTCAGCAGAACACCGCGGGGAGCTGGCGACACGGTGCGGGACCGTCGGGTGGTCGCGCCGTCGGCCCCGGGACGACGCCCCTACGATGGAGCGAGTGAGTGCTCTGCAGGACCGTCAGGCGACGGCATACCCGATCGGTGAGCTTCCGGCCCATCCGAAGCTGATCGTCACAGACATGGACGGAACCCTGCTGGGTCCGGACGGCACCATCCCCGAGGCTTTCTGGGAGGTGCTCGCCGGTCTTCAGGAAGCGGGGATCACCTTCACAGTGGCGAGCGGGCGCCAGTACCCGAGCCTGGCCCAGCTCTTCCATCATCCGCGCGGGGTGGTCTTCATCGCCGACAACGGCGGGTATGCGATCCGCGACGGCGTCGAACTGGGAACCACTCCGTTGTCCCGCGCGTCGGCCGAACAGGTGGTCGCCGCCGTGCGCGCACTCGGCAGCCCCACCGATCTGGGCGCCGTCTGGTCGGGGCCGACCAG
>JBKEBV010000134.1:0-1544 GCA_047973315.1 Propioniciclava sp. | reverse complement strand
GCATCAGTGGGCGAACGCTGACGCGGCAACCAGAAACCCCTTGCCAGAGTTGCCTCCGGCAAGGGGTTTCACATGGTAGCCCCGACGGGATTCGAACCCGCGCTACCGCCTTGAGAGGGCGGCGTGCTAGGCCGCTACACAACGGGGCCAGAGCGCCTCGCGACGCTCGGGAAAGCCTATCATCTGCCTGCAGGCTGACGAAATCGCCTCCCGCAGGGGTACCAGGACTCGAACCTGGACTGACGGAACCAGAATCCGGCGGGCTGCCAATTACCCCATACCCCTTTGGTCCACCGATGACGATCAAGGCCGGATCACGACCACAAACCTGCATCCGTGGAAAAGCTGGCCGGGTGTGGCCAGCGATGGATCAGCATAGTGCACCCCGGGCGGAGCATCCAAACTGAGCCGGGGACCTCAGTGGGCCGCGGTGAGCCGCTGGGGCTGGACCCGGCGTGCCACCCACCACACCAGGGTCGCGAAGAAGGCGAAGCGGGCGATGTCCCAACCCGCGGCCACCCACGTCACCTCGCTGACGGCCTTGACCTCAGCCATCGAGGAGGTGAGCGCCGCCAGGGCGAACGAGGCGACATTGTTGACCACGTGCGCGGCGATAGCGGCTTCCAGCCCGCCGGTGGCGACCACGAGCATCCCGGCCAGAATCCCGAAGGCGAAGCGGTCGACGATCAGGGCCGGATCGGTGGAACTGTGGAAGAGGGTGAACACCGCCGAGGAGGTGATGATGCCGAACCACGGGTTGGCGACGAGCGATCCGAACGCCTGGATCAGGTAGCCGCGGAAGAAGTACTCCTCGGCGGCTGCTTGGAACGGGGTAGTGAGGAGCATCACCGCGACGAATGCCAGCCAGCTGTCCTGGGGCGTGATCCCCCACCGCGGACCTCCGGGCGCGGTCAGGTTCTGGGCGAGAAGGATGACCGCCAGGCAGGCGGCTGCGACACCAAGGGTGACACCGAACCAGCGCCATCGGATCCGACCCTGCACCGAGGACAGATAACCGGGCCGGACGTGGTGCAGGAACAGCAGCAGCGCCGCAGCGATGGGTATGAGCGTGGCGAGCCCCAGATGTCCGACCACCAGCCCGAAGGGAATCTCGTAGGCGACCAGCGCGGCATAGGTGTCGGCGAAGTCGGCGGCCCGGGTGATCACCTGGTAGAGCCCCGCCAGCGAACGCATAACCAGTGGGGCGAGAACGGTGAAACTGAGGATGCCGAGGGCGACGCCGACCAGCGTCAGTGCCGGGCTCGCATGCCGGGTGCGCAGGACGCCGCCATAGGGCACCCCCGGCGGCGGCGTCTCGGTGGCCCAGCGGCCCACCCACCCTACGCCCGACCGTCTCACCGAGGGCTGTGGTGTCTGCTGGCGGCCTGTCCTCCCGGCCCGTCCCGCCGGGTGGCCCGAGCGGTGAGGCCGGCGACGACTCATGCGTCGGTGACCGGGTTGGACAGGGTTCCGATGGAGGCGATCGTGATGCCGACGGTGTCACCGGGTTGCAGGGGCCCGACCCCCTCGGGGGTCCCGGTCAG
>JBKEBV010000091.1:0-29942 GCA_047973315.1 Propioniciclava sp. | reverse complement strand
CCCCATGGCCGGGGCGGGCGTCGTGACCCAGCCCCCGGCCGGTGAGGATGACCTCGCCGCCGTTGTCGTCGAGCGCGAGAACGACGTTGTTGTTGAGGACGCGCAGCACCTTCATGGTCCGCCGCCGTCCTCGGTGGGAGACATGCGTCTCAGCGTGCCATACCGATGATGGCCCCGCCACTGAGCCCGGATCCACCGATCCTCGCCTGCTGCGCGACACCATCCGGGCGCCCAGGCTGCGTCGACCCCGCTCACGGGACGCCCGGTAGCGCTTCCCGAGGACCGTCTTGCCGTCCCACCCGTCTGGGGTCGCTCGCGACGGCACCCATCGGTGGATCCGGGCTGAGCCGTCAGGACACCGGTCTCAGCGGGCCACGCTGATGACGGTATCGCCACCGATCACCTCGCTGCCGGTGTGCGGGGTGACCGCCCGCATCGCCTTGGTGTTGGTCACGGTGACGATGGTGGTGGTGTCAAATCCGGCCGCCGTGACCCCCTCCAGGTTGACATCGGCCAGCAGGTCGCCTGCACCGACTCGCTCGCCCTTGGCGACGGCCACCGCGAAGTGCTCGCCCTTGAGCCGGACGGTGTCGATGCCGACGTGCACGAGCACCTCGACGCCGTCATCGGTCTTGATCCCGAAGGCATGTCCGGAGGCGGGCACCGTCACCAGGACGCCGTCGACTGGGGAGAGGATGCGCCCGTCGGTCGGCACGATCCCGACACCCTCACCGAGGACGCGGGACGCGAACACCTTGTCGTTCACCTCGTCGAGGGGGACCACCCGGCCGCTGACCGGCGAGCCGATCGTGCCGGTGGCACGCTCCAGGACGGCGGTCGCCGTCGGGTGGCTGGCGGCGGCTCCGGCGAGGGGGTCCTCCACCCCGCTGGCAGGAGTTGCCTCGTTGCTGGGTGCAGCGCCTCGGGCCGGCTTGGCGGCCAGCGCCAGGTCGGCCTCCTCCTGGGCCCGTGCCTCGGCCTCCTCGGCTTTCTGTTCCGGGGTGCGGTAGTCCGAGAGGAGCACGGCGAAGAAGGCGACACCGAAGGCGACCGCGATCGAGATCGCGTACTTCCACATCGGGGCGAACACCGGGATGGTGAGCAGAGAGGTGAAGGCGAAGGCGCCGGTGGTCACCGGGCCGCCAAGCATGCCCAGCACGCCGATGGTGACGCCGCCGACAAAGCAGCCGATCAGCATGCGCGGGTAGATGCGCTTGAAGCGGAGATGGATGCCGTACAGGCTCGGTTCGGAGATGCCGCCGAAGAGCCCGGCGACCAGCGCACCGGTGGCCGTCTGGCGCATCTCGTTGTTCCGGTTGCGGGAGGCGATCACCAGGACCGCTGCCGTGGCGCCGAAGCAGGCGAAGTTCCACACACCCATCGGACCCTGGATGAAGTCCTGGTGGTTGGTGGCGGCACTGGCGATGTTGGCCAGCATCAGTGCGTTCAGCGGCCAGTGCAGGCCGAGCGGCACCAGGAACGGGTACAGCATCGGGATGAGGATGGCGAAGACCAGTGGGACGTTGTAGTTCAGCCAGGCCAGTCCGGTGCCCAGCCCGGTCCCCAGCCAGATCCCCAGCGGGCCGATGAGGAACGCGGTCACCGGGATCATGATGAGCATGGAGAAGAATGGGACGAAGACCATCTGGATGTTCTCGGGGAAGATGCGCTTCAGGCCGCGGTACACCACCGCCAGGACAGCGACCATGATGATCGGCACGAACACTTGGCCGCCGTAGTCATTGAGCTGCATCGGAAGCCCGAAGACCTGGGCCACGCAGGACTGGGTTCCCAGGGTGGGGTTGGTGGTGCACACGGTGTCGGGGAACAGCATCTCCATGGTGTAGGTGCCGCTCCCCTCGGAGGTCTCCACATACTTGGCGGCGCCCAGGCTGAGGAACTCGGGGGTGAAGAGGGCCGCCATGATGGTGGCACCGAGCCACGGGTCGACGTTGAGCTTCTTGGCGGCGTTGTAGGCCACCATGATCGGCAGGAAGTAGAGGACGGATCGCCACATGGCGTCCCAAAAGACCCAACTGGCTCCGGCCGCGGCGGCACGGTCGACGCCTTGGAAGGGCACGATTCCGAGCGCATCGAGCACGGCCGCAATAGCGATGATCAGCGATCCGCCCAGCAGCACGCCGAGCAGCGGCCGGAAGCTGTCGGAGAGGTATTCGAAGAAGGCGTCGATCCAGGCGACCTTGCCGCGGGCCTTGCTGCGGGCCTCGGCCTTGACGTCGGCATCGGACCTGGCTCCGGTGCTGACCCCCGTCATGGAGGGGAGGTTCATGATGTCGGTGAAAACGGACTGGACAGCCCCGCCGATGACGACCTGGTACCGGTCGCCGGACTGGGGCACCGTACCCATGACCACACTGACCGCATCGAGCGCCTTCGCGTCGACCGCGGCGGCGTCCTTGAGTTCGAATCGCAGTCGGGTGGCGCAGTGGGTCAGGCTGGTGATGTTGTCGGCACCGCCGACGCCGTCGACGATCTGTTGGGCGGCGACCTGTGGATCGGCCATGGTTGCTCCTTCGTCATGTGGGATGTCCACGGGATGAGGGCACAAAAAAACCTGAGCCACACACGTGGGTGCGGCTCAGGTAATTGCCTCTTACGAGTTACAAACCTGCGGAGCTTGCGCTCGGCTCAACGGTGACACGCCGATACTCAAACGTCAAGTAGCTGGTGAGCCCGGTGCGCCGACCCGGCCCTGCGCCGACCCGGCCCTGGGGGGATCCGGGGGCAGCAGTCTCAGCGGGCTTTCGGTGGCGAGGCGACGACAATCGTGGTGGTCGGGTAGAACTCCGCTTTGCAGCCGGCAGCGGTCCAGGTCTTGATCGGGAAGTTCCACGGGACGACGGCCCGGTTGTCGGAGGTGTCCTGCTGCAGCGAGCACAGGACGTACCGCCAGGTCTGCCGCCCCACCCAGCCGTCGGAGACGACCCCTTGGTGTCGGCTCTGCAACCAGGCGATCTTCTTCTTGGTCACCGGGCCGTAGTACCCGTCGACGTAGAGATTGGGGTACTGGCCGTGGTCCCAGAAGTTCGCCAGAATCTGGATGCGGGTCACGCAGGTGCCGCGCGAGCCCTGAGAGAAGTTCTGGTCGACGCAAGGAACGGCAGCCTCCGCGCGTTCGGCCCCGCCGACGGTCGCGGCACCGACCCCGGCGAGGATCGCCAGGGACGTGAGAATGTGGGCGAGTCGTCTGCGCGCCATGATCGGCCTTCCGTCCGGGGATGACGGGGTGACGCTACGGGGACACTGGCGGACCGTCAAGGCCCTGGGCCGCCGGGGGTACCTCTGGTGGGGCGGCTTCGCTTCGGGGAGGGCCCGGGTGGGCGTGGGCAGGCTCTGCTGCCGCGTCGCCGGTCTGAGGTCTTGATGCGCACTGAACGGATGTTTAAAATGCTGAACATGAGTTCAGGTGATGATCTTCGGACTGCGGCGCGCATCCGTGACGCGGCTATCGTCCGATTCGGTGATCACGGGATCCGGGCGACGACGATCCGCGCGATCGCGCAGGAGGCCGGGGTCTCGCCCGGCCTGGTCATGCACCATTTCGGCAGCAAGGAGGGGCTACGGGAAGCGTGCGACGCTCAGGTGACCGAGGTCCTCACCATCGCCGAGAACGACGCGCTCGCCGCGTCCGGGCAGACGAACCCGATGGCCCAGCTCCGTGCCCATGCAGCCGTGCTGAACTATTTGAACGCCTCGCTGGTCGAGGGTGGACATGGCGCCGATCGGCTGTTCGGTCAGCTGTGTGACCTCACTGCCACTCTGCTCACCTCGGGCCAGATGCCGATCAAGCCGAGCGCCGATCGCGACGCCACGGTGGCGACGGTGGTCGCCTTCAGCTGTGGTGCGGCGATCCTGGGCACACAGCTGGCGCACCGCCTGGGCGGGGAACGGCTCACCGATCCCCAGGTCTACCTCCGCTACGCGGTCGCGGCGGTCGAAGTTCTCACTGACGGTCTGCTGGCGGACGACACGTGGTTGACCATTATGCGGCAGGCCGCGGCCCTCATCGCGGATCCGGATCCCCCTCGCCAGCCGGACCCGACGACTGACCCATCCGCATCCACCTGACGAGGACTTCCATGAGCAACGCCGTCGAGATCACCGATCTCACCAAGACCTTCGGGCGCACCGTCGCCCTCGACCACCTCAACCTCTCCATCGCCACCGGCGAGGTGCACGGCTACCTCGGCCCCAACGGCGCAGGCAAGACGACCACCATCCGCGTCCTGCTCGGCCTGCTGCGGCCCGACTCCGGCAGCGCCACCCTGCTCGGGGGCGATCCGCGTCGTGACGCCGTCGCCCTGCACCGGAGGATCGCCTACGTCCCCGGCGACGTCGAACTGTGGCCCAACCTCACCGGCGGGGAGGCGATCAGCCTCCTCACCCGCCTCCGGGGCGGCGAGGAGGCCGCCCGCATCGACACCCTCTGCGAGATCTTCGACCTCGACCGGTCCAAGAAGGGGCGCACCTACTCCAAAGGCAACCGGCAGAAGGTCGCGCTCGTGGCTGCGCTGGCCAGCGACGCCGAGCTCTACATCTTCGACGAACCCACCTCCGGACTGGACCCCCTGATGGAGGCGGCCTTCCGCGCCGAGGTCGGCCGCATCAAGGAGCGCGGCGCGACCGTGCTGCTCAGCAGCCACATCCTGTCCGAGGTGGAGGCCCTGGCCGACACCATCTCCATCATCCGCGCCGGAACCATCGTCGAAACCGGCACCCTCGCCCAGATGCGGCATCTGCGCCGGACCATGATCGAGGCCGTCACCACCCGACCCGTCGAGACACTGCGGCACCTGTCCGGCGTCCACGAGGCCACCCAGGAAGGTCACCGGGTCACGCTCGAGGTCGACGGCGAGGCCGTCGGGGACGTGCTTACCACCCTGGCTGACTCCGGCGTGGAGAGCATCATCGCCCAACCGCCGACGCTGGAGCAGATGCTGCTGCGCCACTACGAGTCGGAGCGGTGACGATGAGCGAGACCTTCGCCCGCACCGGCGCGCTGCTGCGGCTCCACGTGCGCCGCGACCGGATCCGCGGTGCCCTCTGGGTGCTGGGGATCTCCGCGTTCGTGCCCTATGTGATGACGGCCTACACGACCCTGCTCTCCGACCCGCAGGACATGCAGGCCATCCTCGGCATGGTCGCCAACCCCACCATGAAGCTCTTCACCGGACCGGGTTTCGGCGTGGGGGCGGAAACCGTGGACAACGCCCTCGCCCAGCAGCTCATCTTCGCCGGGGTGTACTGGGCCTACCTGCTCATCTTCGTGGCGCTGATGAACATCTTGCTGGTCTCCCGGCACACCCGCCAGGACGAGCAGGCGGGCCGGGCGGAGCTCATCCGGGCCAACGCCGTCGGGCGGGACGCACCGCTCACCTCCGCGCTGGCGTGGGTGATCCTGTGCGACATCGCCGTCGGCGGAATCATGGCGCTGGCGCTGTCGGCTTACGACTCGCCGCTGTCCTCGTCGATCCTCATGGGCGTGGCCACTGCCGGCTTCGGGCTCTTCTTCGCCGGCGTGACGGCCCTCACCGCCCAGGTGAGCGGTTTCTCCTCGACCACCAGCGGTCTCGCCGGCGCCGTCCTCGGCATCGCTTACCTGGTCCGCGGATTCGGCGACATGATGTCCGCCCCTGGCGAGTACGGCACCTGGGTGTCCTGGCTCTCGCCCTTCGGCTGGGCCCAGCAGACCGCTGTCTTCCACGACGACCGCTGGTGGCCGACCCTGCTGCTGTTCGGTGGGGCGATGGTACTGGTGGGCGTCGCTTTCGTGCTGCAGGCGCACCGGGACCTCGGGTCCGGCATGCTCACCGTCCGGCGCGGCCGGACGCGCGCGCCCGGGTGGGTGCGCACCCCGATGAGCGTGAGCTGGGTGATCCTCGCCGGGCAGGCGTTCTGGTGGAGTCTCGCCTTCGTGCTGGCGGCGGTGATGTACGGAAGCTTCACCGGCGCCATGGTCGACGCCTTCGCCGAACTCCCCGACCTCTTTCAGCAGCTGATGGGAGGCTCGGAGGGCGCGCTCGAGGGGTACCTCACCCTGACGGTGGCGATGTTCAGGATCATGCTGGCGGTCTATGTCGTGATCGGCATCGGCAAGCTCCGGGCCGAGGAACGTGAGGGTCGGCTCGAACCGTTGCTGGCCACTCCGGTCACCCCGCGGACCTGGCTCTTCGCCGGGGTCGTGCTCCTCGCCGCGGTCGCGGCTGCGCTGGCGGTGGTGCTGGGCGCGGTCGCGGGGGCGTTCGCCACCGGCGTCGACGACAACACCGCCTGGATCCTCCGGGGTGTCGCCGCGGGAGCGGCCGGGATCCCCGCGGTCGCGATGGTGCTCGGTCTGGCTGCGGCGCTGTACGCGCTCCGCCCTCGGCTGACCCCGCTGGCGTGGATCCCCGTGGTCGCCGGCGGAATCATCTCCCTGTTCGGCGACCTGATGCAGCTGCCCGATCCGGTCCGTCAGCTCTCCCCGTTCGAGCACACCCCGCAGATGCCGGCCCAGGAGTTCGCCGGGGTGCCGGTGCTCATCCAGAGTGCCGTCGCTCTCGGGCTGGTCGGGTTCGCCGTGGTGCAGATCGGTCGACGGGACATCCCCGCAGAGTGAGCATCCGGGCCGATCGGAGCCCCAAGCCACGGCCCGGTCGGCCCGAGTGGTCGCCGCCAACCCGATAGTCTCGTGATCATGCCCGCAACCCCCGCGACCAGCCGCTCGGTCAGCGACGGCGTGACCACCGTCACGGTGATCACCAACCCCGGTGGTGGGCCGGTCCTCAGCCACCTCCCCGACGGTGGCGTGGGGCTGCTGTCGGTCCCCGGCCCGGACGGACCGCTGTGGTTCAAGGACTACAACGGTAACGGGGTCCTGGACATCTTCGAGGACTGGCGTGAGCCTGTCGAGGTGCGGGCCCGGGCGCTGGCCGAGGAGCTCTCCCTCGAACAGATCGCCGGCCTGATGCTGTTCAGCTCCCATGAGCAGAACCTCGCGGCCGGACTCACCCGGGCGCAACGCAGCTACTTGGCCGACGACCGGCTGCGGAACGTCCTCAATGCGTCGGCCAACGACGTCACGGCGAATGTCACCTGGACGAACGCGGCCCAGGCCTGGGCCGAGGCCCTGGCCAGCCCGGAGGAGCCGTACCTACCGGTGAACATCTCCTCCGACCCCCGCTCGACCGCCGGTGACGACCAGGCCTACAACGCCACCGGCGCCGACATCTCCCGGTGGCCGGCCAACCTCGGCCTGGCGGCCACCTTCTCCCCCGATGCGGTTCAGCGCTTCGCCGAGATCACCTCGCAGGAGTACCGCGCGATGGGCATCACCACTGCGCTCGGCCCGCAGATCGATCTCGCCACCGACCCACGCTGGTTGCGGGCCGATGGGACCTTCGGGGAGAACGCCGCGATGGCCTCGGCGATGGCGAAGGCCTACGTCGACGGGTCGCAGCGCAGCTACGCCCGCGGCTCCAGCATCGGGTGGGGGCCTGACTCGATCGTCACGATGATCAAACACTGGCCCGGCGACGGTCCCGGCGAGGGGGGACGGGAATCCCACCTGAACGCGGGCAAGTACGCCGTCTATCCCGGCAAGAACCACGCCGAGCACACCCGGCCGTTCCTGGCGGCCCGGGACTCGCTGGCGGTGATGACCTCCTACTCGATCGGGATCGCCGCCGACGGCTCGCCGCTCACGGGCAACCGGGTCGGGTCGGGCTACGATCCGGCAAAGATCGATCTGCTCCGTGACAGCGGCTACGACGGGGTCATCTGCACCGACTGGGGCGTCACCCTGGGCTACACCGACCCGGATTCACCCTTCGGCATGGCCTGGGGGATGGAACACGCCTCGGTGGCCGAACGCCATTTCGCTGTGCTGCGGGCCGGTGTCGACATGTTCGGCGGCAACAACACGACCGGACCGGTGCTCGCCGCCTACCGGAGGTGGCAGAACGCCTACGAGGCCGGTGAGGTGGCCGTTTCCGCCGATGAGCGGTTCCGTATCTCGGCGGCCCGGATTCTCCGGATGATCATGGCCCCCGGCCTGTTCGAGAATCCCTACCTCGATCTCGACGTCTCCCGCGCGGTCGTCGCCAGCCCGGACAAGGTGGCTGCGGGCCTGAGGACGCAGGCCGATTCGGTGGTGATGCTGAAGAACGACGATGCGACCATTGCAGCGTCGACGCCGGCGAGGTACGCCCGGCAGGCCGTGTACATTCCCTGTTCGATCGGTCACGGTTTCACCGGCGTGTTCGGGACGACGCCGGACACCGTCGGCCCGACGCTCGACGTCGCCGTGGCGGGTGAGTACTTCGCCGAGGTGCTCACCGACACCCCGGTCCACGATGCTGACGGCACGGTCGTCGGCCACACCATGCCCGACCTCACCGGGGTTGATGTCGTTCTGGTCGGTCTGCGCGGCCCGGACAACGGCGACAACTTCACCGGCGCCGGCCTGGACGCCGACGGCAGCTTCTACCCGCTGTCGTTGCAGTGGGGGCCCTACACCGCCGACGGCCCCCACGTTCGCCGGACCTCCATCGCCGGCGACCTCGCTCCCGACGGCACCCAGGAGAACCGGTCCTACTACGGCGCGAGCTCCCGGATCGGGAACGCCGACGACCTCGCCGTTCTGCGACGAGTGTCGGCGGCCATCGCCGCCCGGGAGGAGGCGGGAACCGGGACGATTCCGATCATCGTCGCCGTCAAGGCGAGGACGGCCTTCATTCCCGCCGAGATCGAACCGCACGCCGACGCGCTGCTGGTCGGCTACTCGGTGTCGGACCGGGTCCTGATCGAGGTCGCGCTCGGCCTGTCCGAACCGCACGGACGCCTGCCGATCACCGCTCCGAAGGACATGGACGCCGTCGAGGCACAGGCCGAGGATGTCGGCGAGGACACCGAGCCCTACGTTGACCCGGTCGGACGGGTCT
This sequence comes from Propioniciclava sp., assembly GCA_047973315.1. Taxonomy (GTDB): domain Bacteria; phylum Actinomycetota; class Actinomycetes; order Propionibacteriales; family Propionibacteriaceae; genus Propioniciclava. Next base: position 21,000 of record JBKEBV010000091.1, on the reverse strand, counting down.
GGCGGTTCGGGTACGGCCTGGACTGGGAGGGCGTCATCGCCTGATCGTCCCCCGTGCGAGCCGCATCGGTCGTGGTGCTCCTCCGGGACGGTGTGCACACCCGCCTCAGCATCATCCGAAGTCGACTGCTCGTCGCCCGATGGACCTTGGTCGCAGTCCCCAGCCGGATCAGACCCGTTTCCTGCGATGGAATAGGCCTGCCCTTGGCGCGAGTTACCAGCCATAAGGGAGATGAAATATGTGGAGCGCAATCCTTCGGATCATCGCTCGGTACGGCAAGCGCGCCTACAATTGGGTGATTGCTAACAGATCGCGAATCATGAGGTGGATTCGAGACGGCTTGGCGCTCGACGTCATCATTGCTCGCATCAAGCAGGTTCTCGGAATCAAGTGAACCCAGATGTGGTGCGGGGCCAGTGGAAGTGTCCCCGCACCGCATCTTTCACAGAAGGACAACAACACCCGATGATTGAGATCCAGAACATCTCGCGACGGTTCGGGCGGCACCCGGCGCTCTCCGATGTCGGCTTTACGATTCCCGACGGCTCGGTGACGGGTTTCGTTGGCCCTAATGGTGCTGGGAAGTCCACCCTGCTCAGGGTCGTGGCCGGATTGGATATTCCGCTGTCCGGAACGATCAGTGTTGACGGCGTTGTACAGTCACCGGGGCAGCCCAGGGCTCGGGTCGGTGCACTGCTGGACGCGTCGTGGGTACACCCCCGGCGCCGGGCCGTCGATCATCTCAGCGCCTTGGCCTTGGTTCAAGACGTCCCGCGGCATCGGGTGCACGAGGTGTTGGACCTCACCGGGCTCACCGATGTCGCCCGACGGCCGATGGGCCAGTATTCGCTGGGGATGAGGCAGCGTCTGGGATCGCGGCTGTTCTCATGGCCCGGCCCACCAACGTGCTGTTCGACGAGCCCGTGAACGGGCTTGATCCCGATGGGGTCGCCTGGGTGCGGCAGTTGGCGCGTCAGCTGGCTGAGGAAGGCGCCGCCGTGCTGATGTCGAGCCATCTGCTCGGCGAGCTGGCGCAGACCGCAGATCGGGTGGTGGTCATCGGACGTGGGAGCATCCTGGCTGAGACCTCCATGAGCGACCTCGTCCGCGCCACCAGCGTGGCCACGGGCGTCGCTTCCGCAGATGACGCCCGTCTCGGTCGCGCGTTGACTGCGGAGGGCCTCGAATGGCAGCCTGCCCCTGGCGGCCTCACCGTCAGCGCCGAACCTGGGCGCGTGGGTCAGTGTGCTCTGGAAGCCCGGGTCGCCCTTGTCTCGCTCCAACAGCGACAACTCACCTTGGAAGATCGGTTCCGCGAGCTCACGTCCGACCAGGTGGACCGCAGGCACCGGCATCGAGGGCCCGCAGCAGGGTCCGATCGTCGCCCATCGCGGTGAAGCAGACCACGCGACATTCCCGCTCCGGCGCACTGATGGTGCGCGTCACCTCCACCCGTCCAACGTCGGCAGGTGAATGTCGACAAGAGCGACATCCGGGCGGAGTTCCGCTGCCATGGCCACTGCGGCCTCCCCATCGCGAGCGATGCCGACCAGATCGATATCGGTGGCGCGCTTCACGTAGGTCTCGACAGCGTCCTGTGCGACCGGGTCCGTCCTCGGCAAGGACCATGCGGATACGCGGGGACACACCAGTACCGTACCGGGGCGGCTCCTCACCGTTGCGGCTTTTGCAGGGTTGCCGGACCCGCCTTGTCGCCGCAACGCCCGCCGGGGGCGATGCGGTGGGACGCCAGGGGCGAGGGGTGCTCAGCCGATCCGGATGTTCCAGGGCAGGCTGAGCACCCCCGGGGCGCCCAGCGCGGTGAGCAGGCTCTGCACCGGATCGCCGGTGGTGGTGATCGTGGCCATGGCCTCCAGCGGGGTAGCGGTGGTCATCCTCAGGGCGTTGGGTGATTCCGAGGAGTCAGCCGGACGGAAACGGGCCAGCAGCGGGACGGTCGGGATGGCGCGCAGGTGCACCTCCGCACGGTCGACCTCGGCCAAGGCGCAGGCGCGTTCGATGGCGGTCGACATCCCGCCCAGGTGGTCGACGAGCCCGCGATCGGCGGCGTCGCTGCCGGTCCACACCCGCCCGCGCGCCAGCGGTTCCAGGTCGTCGGCAGACATCGACCGATCACGGGCAGCCTTGGTGGTGAAGTCGCGGTAGATGTCGTCGAGCATGCGGTCGAGCACGGCCCACTCGTCGGTGGTGAATGGCGCGTCACCGGTGAGCATTCCGGCCCGGGCGCCGACGTTGATCCCTTCCCGGATCAGCCCGAGCTTGTCGTACAGGCCCGCGGTGACGAACTTGCCGGCGACCACGCCGATCGAGCCGGTGAGGGTGGACGGGTTTGCGACGATCTCGGTGGCACCCATGCTGACGTAGTAGCCACCGGAGGCTGCCACATCGCCCATGCTGGCGACCACCGGCTTCGCGGTGGCGAGCTGGTGGACCTCGCGCCAGATCTCATCGGAGGCCAGCGCGCTGCCGCCGGGGCTGTCCACCCGGAGGACGAGGGCCTTCACCGCCTCGTCGCCGGCCGCGGCGCGCAGCTGGTCGCACACCACCGCCGAGCCGCTCTGCTGGCGTCCGATACCGCCGGAGGATCCGCGTCCGGCCACGATGTCACCCTGCAGGGTCACCACCCCGATCGAGGGTCGGTTCCGTTCGCTCAGCTGGGACAGCAGGCGTAGCGGGCCGTGGGTGGTGTAGCGGTGGACGAACCGCAGCCCGGTGCCGTCGGGGCGTCGGGCGACCGACCACCGCGCCCGGAGTTCGGTGTACACCTCGTCGCGATAGCCGACCCGGTCCACGAAGCCCTGCTGATGGGCCTGCTCGGCGGTCAGCGGTGACGCGTTCACCGCCGCCCACACCGCATCGGGCTCCAGCGAACGGCGCCGCGCGATCAGGGCGACAGTGTCATCCATCATCGACTGGCCCAGCCGGGTCATCATCTCCCGGTTGGCTGCGCTGACCTCACGCCCGGCCATCTGCTCGCCCATGCTCTTGTACTCCTTGCGCTGGGCGTACTCGGGTTCAATGCCGAGCTTCTCCAGGCCGCCGCGAAGCAGGGTGATACTGAGATGGACACCCGAGAGCGACAGCAGGCCCGACGGCTGCATCCACACCTCACGAGCCCGGGCGGCGAGGCGGTAGGGCCAGACCCCGTTGGCGAACTCGCCGAAGCCTGGGGCGAAGGCGACGGTGGGGCGGGAGGCGCCGAACTCCTCGATCATGTCGCCCAGTTCGTCGGTCTGGGTCGCCGAGAGCGGGGCGGTGCCGAGGGTGATGATCAGCCCGCGGACCCGCACGTCGGCGGCGGCCTCCCGCAGCCCGTCGCGGAGAGCGCGCAGGCTGGGGGTGTTGATCGACCGGTAGGCAGCCAGCGGGTCGGTGGGGGCGGCGCTCAGGATGCCCCGGTCGAGGTCGATCTCGAGAATGACCGGGCTGGTCTCAGCCGGCCCGAAGAGGGTGCGGGTCCACTGGGGAAAGCGTTCCATGGACCCACTGTAGGCGGGTTCGGGTGACCACCCCAGGGGCGCTGCTCAATCGGGTGCAGTGCCGCGGGCGGCCGCCACCTCCGCGACGAACGCCTGGGCTCTGGCCGAATCCCGGGCGAGGTCGAACCGGTGTTGTTCCACCGGGTTCCCGGCGACCAGGAGGGTGATCCAGCCCTGCGGTGCCTCGGCCGCCGCGGCCCGGTCCCGCAGGGAGGTCAGCCCGCGTCGCAGCGAGCGGGACGGTGCCTCGCCGGCCTCCAGGGTGAACGCGGTGTTCTCGACCGGATACATCCGTCCCCGGACGGCGATGACCGGCACCTCGGATCCGACGAGTCGGAACGGGCCGAAGCGGGGCGGAAGTACCATCCGGGACAACGGCATCGTGGTCGGCCGCAGGCCCGCAGGGTCGTCTCGCCGGAACCGGTCGAGGAGGGCGATCAGATTCGCGGCCGCCTCCTGCTGGTGAGTGGCCACCTGGTGCTGGCGCACGATCTGCCCGTCGGCGCGGAGGGTGAGCATCCCGGCGTGGTCGAGCGCGAAGTGGCACGCGCGGGCCGGATACTGCTGGATGCCGACGGCAACATAGGGCTGCACCGGCTGGCCCAGCACCATGTCGGAGACGGTGAAGGGTCCCAGGATCAGTTGCGGCACCGACAGCTCCGCACCGCAGGCCCGCGACCGGTCACCGAGGCTCAGCTGGCGCGGCGTTCGGCGAGGCCACGGAGGTAGCCGATCTGGCCCAGGTGGGCGCCGGTGTCCCCGATGACCGACACCAGCCGGACCGCGGCGGTCACCGGCGGATCCCAGCTGTCGTCGACGACCCGGGCGTATCCGGCGTCGTCGAGCGCGCCGAGCACCGTGAGGGTCATCTGATGGACGGCGTCGTGGTAGGCCAGCAGCAGGTCGACATCGTCGATGGTGAAGGCGGCCACGTCGTCACTGCTGTGACCGTAGCCGTGCGCCTCGACCGGATAGGGCAGGGCGAAACTCGCGGCGAAGCCGTCGGCGGTCCATACCTGGTCCCGGTCACCGACGCCCGCCAGATGGTCGTCCTGGACACGGGTCAGGTGCCAGGCGAGCCAGCCGATGGAGTTGGCCTCGGCGTCGGGTCGCCAGAGCACGGTCGGCCCCGCGAGCCCGTCGAGCTGCTGGTGCATGGCCTCGTTGACCCGGGTGAAGGCGTCATCCAGGATGTCGGTGGCAGTGATCACAGGACTCCTGTCAGGGTGTGTGGGGCCGGGCGGCGCTGACCGAGAGAGCTGACGCAGCCAGGCGACGGTTCTTCAGGTGATGCTACTCGCCCCAGGGGCTTCGTCGAGCCCACCGGTAGCCCGACCCGTGGGACAGTGGTCTGATGAGCGCACCTGCCACCCCTCGCCTCGGCTGGGCCCTGTACGCCGCGACCGTGACGGTGCACCTCGGCTTCCAACTGGTCGCACCCGATCAGCTGGGATCCCGGGTGAGCCAGATCCTGCTGGCGCCGATCCTGTTGGCGCTGCTGCTGCGCAGCGTCGATGCGCGGAACCAACACCTGGGCAACTGGACGATGGCAGCGCTCCAGTTCTGCTTCTTGGGCGATCTGCTGCCCGGCGTGGTGGGTGGGGACGCCGGCTTCCTCGCCATGGTGGGGGCCTTCCTGGGGGCCCAGGTGTGCTTCTGCGTGGCCTTCTGGCCGTACCGGGCCGCCTCGTTCCTGGGGGCGCGGCGCGGCTGGCTGCTCGGCTATGCCGCGGCGCTCGCGGCGCTGATGGTGGTCGTCGGCCCCGATGCCGGCGCCCTTATCGGGCCGGTGGTGGTCTACGGTCTCACCCTCACCCTGATGGCTGTTCTCGCCTCCGGGCTGGGACCGCTGGGAGCCTGGGGCGGAGCGCTCTTCCTGGTCTCGGATGCGCTGGTTGCGATCCGGGCGTTCACCCTCGACGTTCCCGCCTCCGGGGTGGTCGTCATGATGACCTACGCGGCGGCGCTGGGGTTGTTGGTTCTGGCGGTCGTGCGCCGCAGCAACGAAGCAGGGACGACGTCCGCGCGGGCAGAACACCCCCGACACCGTTAGCCTCGCCGGTATGGATACGACGCTTCCCGAGCCGGACCGTACCGCCTCGAGCCTGGACCGCCTCGTCGCCGGCCTGCAGGCGCAGCTTGACCGCTCGGGCCGGTTTCTCGACACGATCGACCCGGCGGCGTCGGGGACCGCCTTCGTCCGGATCGTCCAGCTGCTGTCCGAGCGGTTGCCCGACCTGCGTGAGGCGGCCGGCCTTCCCGCTGAGGCGCCGCCCGGCGCCGCGCGGGCGGCCCGGCGGCCGCCACTGCCCTACCTCGACGTCGAGGTCCCCTCCGATCGGGTCTTCACCTTCTGGAACCAGCCCCTGGACACCGCACCACCTCTGGTGCAGCGCTGTGTGGCCCAGATCCGGCGGTACTATCCGGCCCTGGTGGTGCTCGACGGCACCACCGTCCGCGACCGGGTGGACATTCCCGAACGGATCGCGACGGTCCTGGAGGATGACCGGCCGGCCCACTTCTCCGACTACGTCCGCACCCGGGTGCTCGCCGAGCGCGGCGGCATCTGGTTCGACGCGACCTCCTGGGTGGGCCGCAACTTCGACGACGATCTGCGCGGCTATCTCGTCGCAGGCACCGTCTTCCCGCGCTGGTCCCCGAACCACATCGGCAACTGGTTCATCGCCTCACATCCGGGCACCCCGCTGCTCACTCTGCTGCGACTCAGCCTCGACGCCTGGTGGGAGGCCACCGACGAGCTGCCGGACTACTTCCTGTATCACCGCATCTTCGAGGTGCTGCGCAAGCTCGTTCCCGAGGTGCGCGGCGCTTGGCGGGCCACCCCGACGCTGTCAAGCGTGGACGCCCACCTACTCCAGCTCGAGATGATGCAACCATGGCGCAGCTACCGGGTCGTCGACGCGTTGACCGCCTCGCCAGTCCAGAAACTCAGCTACAAGTACGACACGGTCCCCGACGGATCGGTGCTGCGTCGCCTGCTCGACGGAGAGGACCTCACTGCCGGCGGCCCCACCCAGGGACCCTGACCAGGGACGGGCTCCCCACGCCGGTCGGGGCCGGGCGGCGGAACGCTGGGCGATCAGGCCTGCGGAGACCCCGGGGAGGCTGGTGATGCCGGGGGAGCGGGTGGCGTCGGTGGCACCGGGGGAGCTGACGGCGGGCCCTGGTCCGGTCCGGGCGCATACCCGGGCGGCGGCGTCGCGGCACCCGGCCAGGGGGCCTGCGGGGCCGGTCCCAAGTCCTGGACCGGGATCCCTTCCCAGGTGGTGGTGTCGGCCAGGAAGGTGTACTGCGCCCACGGCGCGGGACCGATCCGCGGGTTCCAGCGGGAATCGTCGAAGGCGAGGATAGCCATCCAGACCACGCCCACCAGCAGGAAGAGGGCGATCCACACGGTGTCTTTGCCCAGCTTCTGCTGGATCCGGAGGGCGGCCATCAGCATCAGGGCGGTGGCACCGAGGGAGCCGATCGTGGCGATCAGCGGGCCCAGGAGCGGGATCCAGGCACCAAGAAGCGTGCCACCCCACAAGACCACGACGGCGATCGGGTTGACGTCGCCGAGCTTGGCGAAGACCATCGTGTTGTAGAGCGGAACCCAGGCACGCCAGGCGCCCTGCACCCCGGCCTTCTGGAAGAGCTTCATCGTGAAAAAGGCGCTGATCGCGTAGCCGACCAGCATGGCCAGCAGCGTCACGCCGATGACGATCGCCATGGCGGCGGCGAAGGCGGTGTCTTCACTGGTGTACATGAGGGACCTTCTGGGTCTGAGGATGGTCGCCGACCGGTCGTCCCCGATCGGCAGGGACGACCACGGTGCTGTCTCGCCCGGGGGGAGACGGGGCCGGAACCGGTCCGATCCTGCCAGAAATAGCGCGGGTTGACGATGGTGGTTTCAGATGGGGAGAAGCGTCTCAGAGATCCTCGTCGGCGAGAAGGGCGATGATCCGGTCTCGGATACGCACCGAGCGCCGGGGATCCCTGCGGGCGAGGGCGGCCACCGTCACTCCGGCACGGTCGCCGGTCACCGGCGTCCACGCCGACCCGGTCCAGGCGTCATCGGACCGCACGCAGAACGTGTGGTTCGTCTCGGCCTCTGCAGCGACTGCCGCGTTCACCGGCGGCTGGTCGGTCGCAGCCATCACGTACCAGGCCCCGGCGGTGTCTCCCGGCCGGTACCCGCGTTCGAGCCAGGACAGGTCACCGCTGGTGGCCAGCATCGCCAGGTCGGCGTGCAGGCGCGGAGCCACCACGGTGATGACCGCGCCGGCCTGGAGCAGCCGTGGGACGCGCCGGGCGGCGACCCGGCCACCGCCGACCACCACCACGCGGCGGCCGCGGAGCAGCAGGCCGGCGAGGTAGGCCTGCGATCCCGGGTCTGAGGCGACCCGGGTCGCCCCCTCCCGGTACCGGGCGAGGACGACCTCCACCAGCTCCGGACACGGTCCGATCACCTCGGCGAGGTGCACCCGGACCTCAGGGTGGGCCCGCGACCAGGCAGCGGTCTGGTCGCGCACCCGTCCCCGGAGCCGGCCAGGGAACAGCACCTGCGGCAGGACGACGAGGTCGTCTCCGGGATCGATCTCGTCGAGGACCTCGGTGAGACCCGGCCGGGTGACCTGGAGAAAAGCCGCCGCGACCGCGGCGTAGCCACCCTGTTCCTGGATCAGCCGGCAGAACTGCACATGGTCGGCGTTCGTCTCCGGCGTACTCGAGCCGGCGCTGACGGCCACCACCCGCACCCGCGACGGGTCGGCATCGCCGGCGGCCTCAGCAATCCGGCGTAACGTCACCCCGCGCAGGGATTCCGGCGCCCCCAGCGGAGGGGTGCAGACGACGCTGCTGTGCGGGTGGAGCGCCTCGGCCCGGGCGACGGCTGCGGGGATGTCACGGTCAACATGTTTGCCCGCCCCGATCATCAGCGGTACGACGACCGCGGTCGCGTGGTCGGCCAGGACCTCGGCGAGCGACTCCTCGATGCTCGGCGGGGTCAGCTCGACGAAAGCGATCTCGACCCGCACGCCCGGCAGGGCGACCCGCACCCGGTCGAGAAAGGCGTGGGCCGCGCGCACGCCGGCGAGGTCCCGGGAGCCGTTGCCCGCGATGACCAGGGCCGGTGCACTGCTCACGACTGCGACGCCCGGTCGGCGTCCGCCAGCAGGTTCGCCGCGGCGAGCCGCCCGAGGGCCCGGGCCGTCGCGCCGGTGGTGACGCTGCCGGTGACCGAGGTCCGGGCGTAGGTGACATCGCCGTGGTCGGTCAACTCGACGCTCAGGTCGCACCGGTCGGCCACCAGCTGGGCGTAGGCGCCGACAGCAGTGGTGCAGGCCGCGCCGATCCCCGGCAGCACCGCCCGTTCGGCGGTGACGGCCAGCCGGGTGGGTTGATGGTCGAGGCCCCGCAGCAGGTCCATCAGCTCACTGTCGGCGCGGCATTCGACGGCTAGGGCTCCCTGAGCGGGCGCGGGAATCATGACGGCCGGCTGAAGAGTCTCCACCGCCGCGTCCAGGCGTCCCAGTCGCTCCAAGCCGGCGGCGGCCACGACCGCCGCGTCGATCTGCCCCTCGGTCACCTTCCGCAGTCGGGCGTCCACATTGCCGCGCAGTCCGACGATGACGAGATCGGGGCGGAGGCGCCGCAGGGCCGCCGCCCGCCGCGGCGAGGAGGTGCCGACGGTGGATCCCTGCGGCAGATCGGCCAGCGGGCGGTCGGCGATGAGCACATCGAACGGTCGCGCGCGCTCCGGGACGGCCGCGATCACCAGGTCGTCGGCGGCCTCGCTCGGCAGATCCTTGTAGGAGTGCACGGCGAGGTCGGCCACACCGCCCCGGACGGCGTCGCGCACCGCCGAGGTGAACAGTCCCGGGCGGGTGCCACCGGTCAGCGGGCCGCGGAGGGTGTCCCCCTCGGTCCGCACGAGCACCGGGATGCAGGACCGTCCGGTGAGCGCGGTGAGCGCGGTGGACACCAGCGCGGTCTGGGCGCGGGCGAGGGCGCTGCCGCGGGTGGCGATCCGCACCGGTCGGCTCACCGACCCACCTCGATGCCGAAAACTGTCCGGAGGGCCTCCTGGTAGTCGTGGAGCTCGTCGGTGCGCGCCGCCGTGGTCGCCCGTACCGTCGGGTGGTGGAGCAGTGCGCCGGTGAAGCGCCGCATGGAGCGTGCCATCGCCTCGACGATCTCGGGAGGATAACGGCCGCGGACGGTAAGCAGTTCGGCATCGGCGAGCCGGGTGACGTGGTCACGCAGCGCGCTGACGGTCGCGGCCGCGGTCAGCCCGAGCTCCTCGGCCAGGTAGGCGTCGACGGCAGCGGTGATCTGGTCCTGGGTCGCTTCGCTGTGGTCGCCGGTGGTGTTGAGCGCCAGCCGACCGACATCGTCGAGGGTGAGCACTCGGACCCCGTCGAGCAACCCGACACCGGGATCGATATCGCTGCTCCCGGTCAGATCGAGCAGGGTCAGCGGACGCTGGGAGCGGTTGGGGAGCATCCCCGGTGTCAGCACCGCATCGCCGTGCCCGCCGCAGGCGACGACCAGGTCGGTGTCGATCAGTGTCTCGGTGAGCGACTCGGCACCCACCGGGTGGACCGGATGGGTGCGGGCGAACTCCTCGGCGCGGTCAGTACGGGAGTAGACGTTGATGGCGGTGAGACCGCGTCGCACCAGATCGGTGACCACCACATGGGCGAAACGTCCGGTGCCGATCACGAGGACCGTCGGCGTCTCCCCCGGGGGCAGTGCCAGATCCAGACCTGCCGAAGCGACGCTGCGGCCCGTCGCTGCCCGGTCGGTGCTGCGTCCCACACTCCTGGCGGCCGCCAGCGCCGCCGCGCCCGCCCGGGCCAGCGCGGGGGTGAGGGTGGCCTGGGCGTCGCGGAACGCGCTGCGGACCTGGCCGGTGATCTGCGCCTCGCCGACCACCATCGAGTCCAGGCCGGTGGCCACCTCGAAGACGTGGGTGGCGGCGTCGCGTCCGGCCCAGACGGTGAACCCGTCCTCCACGTCAGCGTGGTGGCTGGGAACCTCCGCCGACAGTGCCGCCAGGGTGGCATCGACCGCGGCGGGGAAGTCCCGGGTCTCCAGATAGAGCTCGAAACGGTTGCAGGTGGCCAGCGGCACGATCCCCGCCACCGCAGACCCGGCTGTGGTGAGGCGTTCGACCACCGCAGTGGTCCGCCGACCGAGGTCGGCGATGACGTCGGCACTCGTCAGGCGATAGGTCACACCGACGGCGATCAGCAGCATCCGCCACCTCCTCCCGATGTAGTGAACCTATCAAGTACCTCCGCTGCTCCCAACCTGTCGAGGCCCCACCGCATGCGATGATCGGCCCTGTGACGGGCGCCGAACTGCCGCTGGCGGGAAGCAGAATTCTGCTCCCTGCACGCCCGGATTCACAGTGGCGCGAGGTGCTCGAAACTGCGGGGGCCCGGGTGGACGAGGTGCCCTTCCTCCACCGCGAACCCCGCCCGGACGCCGCGCTGGACGAGCTGTCGACCCGGCTCGCCTCCGGCCGGGTGACGTGGCTGGTGGCGACCTCGGCCTTCACGTTGTCCGCGTGCGCCGTCCTGGGCCACCCGTGGAATCGGCTGGTGCCAGCCACAGTCGGTGTCGCTGCGGTGGGGCCGGCCAGCGCGGCTGCCGTGCGGGCGGCGCTGGGGCGGGTCGACCTTCTCCCCCCGACGGGTACCGGCAGCCGGGCGCTGGCCGCGGCCTTCCCCCACGGCACCGGGCTCGTCGTGCTGCCTGGCGCCGCGAGGGTTGCCGACGACCTCCCGACAGCCCTGGGGGAACTCGGGTGGAGCGTGGAGCGGCTGGCGGTCTACGACACCGTCGCGGTCGCCCTTCCCGCTGCGGTGGTGGATCGGTGGCGGGCCGGCCACTACGACGCCCTGGTGGCCACCTCGGGATCGGTCGCCGATGCCGGTGCCCGCCTGCTGGGCAACCGGGGAGCTGTCGTCACGCTCGGCCCGGCGGGAACCCGGACCGCTGCCGACCGCGGTTTCACCCGCCTTCGGCAGGCGGCCGCGGCGACCCCGGACGCCGTGGTGGCGGCGCTGGTCGGGCTACTACAGTCGTCGCCGTGAACCTTGCCCGTCGCCCCCGTCGACTCCGCGCCACCGCGGCGGTGCGTCGCCTGGTCCGGGAGACCCGGGTGAGCCCCGATCAACTCGTGTGGCCGCTCTTCGTCGGCGACCAGGCCGAACCGCTGCCGATCGCGAGCCTGCCCGGCCAGGTGCGGCACAGTCTCGGCAGCCTGCCGGACGCCGTCGAGGAGGCCGCCCGGTGCGGGCTGGGGGGCATCATGCTCTTCGGTGTTCCCGACCCGGCGGACAAGGATGCGACCGGGACGGCCGCCGCCGCACCCTTCGGGATCCTCAACCGGGCGCTGCGCGCGGCCCGGGACGCGGTCGCCGACGATCTGGTCATCATGGCCGACACCTGTCTGGACGAGTTCACCGACCACGGGCACTGCGGCGTCCTCGCCGAGGACGGGAGCGTCGACAATGACGCGAGCGTCGCGAGTTACGTTGCGCAGGCGGTGGCGCAGGCGCAGGCGGGCGCCCATCTGGTGGCACCCTCGGGGATGATGGACGGTCAGGTCGGCGCGATCCGGGCCGGGCTGGACGCGGCCGGTCACGCCGACATCGGGATCCTCGCCTATGCGGCCAAGTACGCCTCAGCGTTCTACGGCCCGTTCCGGGAGGCCGTCGGCTCCTCCCTGGTCGGCGACCGGCGCAGCTATCAGCAGGATCCGGCCAACCGGCGCGAGGCACGTCGGGAGGTCCGGCTCGACCTGGCCGAAGGTGCCGACATCGTCATGGTGAAGCCGGCCGGCTCCTCGCTCGATGTGGTTGCCGACGTCGCCGCGATCAGCGACGTTCCGGTCGCGGCCTACCAGGTGTCCGGCGAGTACGCGATGATCGCCGCCGCCGGGGAACGCGGCTGGATCGACGCCGACGCCGCCTTCGCGGAATCGGTGACCGCCATCGTCCGGGCCGGGGCCGACATCGTGCTCAGCTATGCCGCCGTCGACCTGGCCCGACGGTGGCGAGGCTGACGATGGACTCTGCTGCTGCCTTCGCCCGCGCCCGCGCCGTCATGCCGGGTGGGGTGTCCTCACCGGTCCGCGCCTACCGGGCCGTCGGGGGGACGCCGGTGTTCCTGGCTGCCGCCAAGGGCGCGCAGGTGACCGATCTGGCAGGGCGCAGCTATGTCGACCTGGTCGGATCCTGGGGGCCCGCACTGCTGGGCCACGCCCATCCGGAGGTCGTCGCCGCCGTGACCCAGGCTGCCTCGCGTGGGCTCTCCTTCGGTGCGCCCAGTTGGGGTGAGGTCGAACTCGCCGAACACATCTGTGGCCGGGTCGCCGCGGTGGAGAAGGTGAGGTTCGTCTCCACCGGCACCGAGGCCACCATGACGGCGCTCCGGCTCGCCCGGGCGGCGACCGGCCGCGATCTGGTCGTGAAGTTCGCCGGCTGCTACCACGGCCACAGCGACGGGCTGCTCGCCGAGGCGGGGTCGGGGGTGATCACCGCCGGTCTGCCCGGATCAGCCGGGGTCACCCCGGCCGTCGCCCGGCAGACGGTGGTGCTGCCCTACAACGATCCTGGTGCACTTGCTGACGCCTTCGCCCGCCTCCCCGGACGGATCGCTGCGGTGATCACCGAGCCTGCTGCGGCCAACATGGGGGTGGTCCCGCCGGAGCCGGGGTTCAATGCCAGCCTCCGTCGGCTCACCGCCGAGCACGGGGCGCTGCTGATCTTCGACGAGGTGCTCACCGGTTTCCGGGTGGGTTCGGCCGGCTGGTGGGGTGTTGAGACCCCCGACGACGCCTGGCGTCCTGACCTGTTCACCTTCGGCAAGGTCGTTGGCGGCGGCATGCCGCTGGCGGCCCTCGGCGGGCGCGCCGACCTGATGGATCTGCTCGCCCCGCACGGGCCCGTCTACCAGGCGGGGACGCTGTCGGGCAATCCGTTGGCGACCGCCGCCGGTCTGGCCACGTTGCGGCTGGCCGATGACGGGGTGTACGCACGGATCGAGGCTGCGGCGACGACCTTGGCCGAGGCCGTCACTGATGCGCTGTCCGCCGCCGGGGTGCCACACCGGCTTCAGCGGGCCGGGTCGTTGTTCTCCGTCTTCTGGGGGGAAGGCCCCGCCCGGACTCCCGTCACCGACCAGGCGACGGCCGCCACGCAGGACTCTGCCCGCTATGCGGCTTTTTTCCACAGCCTGCGGCGTTCCGGGGTCCTGCTGCCGCCGTCGGCGTTCGAGGCCTGGTTCGTCTCGGCTGCGCATGACGATGCGGCGCTGGCAGCGGTGTGTGCGGCGCTGCCCGCTGCCGCGAGGGCCGCTGCCGACGCCCCCCGGCGCGCCGTTGTCACCGACCGGCAACCGGCGCAGGCAGGGCAGGTGACGCTGGTGAGTGGAGGTCCGGGCGATCCCGGCCTGATCACCGTCGCCGGTCGGGAGGCGCTGCGTCGGGCCGAGGTGGTGCTGTACGACCATCTCGCGCCCCTCGCGCTGCTCGCCGAGGCGCCACCGGCAGCAGAGCTGATCGATGTCGGCAAGCTGCCGCGAGGGCCCTTCACCCCGCAGGAGGAGATCAACCGGCTGCTGGTCGAACACGCCCGCGCCGGACGTCAGGTGGTCCGGTTCAAGGGCGGCGACGCGTTCGTCTTCGGCCGGGGTGGCGAGGAGTGTCAGGCCTGCGCTGCCGCAGGAATCCCGGTGCGGGTGATTCCCGGGGTGTCCTCGGCGCTCGCCGGTCCGGCCCTGGCGGGGATCCCGGTGACTCACCGCGGCCTCAGCCAAGGATTCACCGTCGTCTCGGCGCATGTGGGTCCCGACCATGCTGCCTCTACGCTCAACTGGGACGCGCTCGCGCACAGCCGGACGACCCTCGTCGTCCTGATGGGGGTGGCCACTCTCCCCGAGGTGTGCGCCGGGCTCCTCGCGCGCGGCCTGGAGCCGGCGACACCCTCGGCGGTCATCGAGAACATCGGACGGCCCGAATTCAGGGTCGTGCGGGCCAGCCTCGCCGACCTCGCCAGGGTGGCAGCGGCCCGGGGAGTCGCCGGGCCTGCGGTGACCGTCATCGGGGCGGTCGCCGACCTGGCGCCGGTCCTGGGACTCGTCGACGACTGATCAGGCCCGGTGATCCGCAACTGTCACAAATCTGGCTCCAGATTTTTCCCGTGATCAGTCCCACGGTTATTCGGGGCGCGTCCCACACATCTGGAACCAGATTTGTGACAGAAGCCTAGTCAGCGAGCTTCAGGCTCTGGAAGGCCATCTCAGCGTCCTCGACGGCGCCCGGATCCCCCTCGTAGCCGGTGGTCCAGAAGATGCGCATGCCTTCGGGGTCGCCGGCATCCAGGGCGACCGAGTGGAGGATCGCGTAGGTGCCGGGAACCTCAGGGTTGGTTTCGCGGACTTTGAGCCACCAGCCGGTCTGACCGTCGATGGTGATCTCTTCGCTGTTGAGGACCGCATATGACTCGTGGCCGTGGTCGGAGCCGGAGGTGAAGTAGCAGTCCAGGACGGTGCGGGCGGCGGTCTTCTCGTCGTCGAAGCCGGGCGCATAACCCGCCTCGATCGTGCTCATCCACGTCGAGTCCGGCACCGTCCGGAACACCGAAGCCGATTGGGTGACCAGTTGGGACACCGGAGAGCTGAAGTCACTCCAGTTCGGCGGCCGGGTGAAGGTGAACCCGCCAGCGGTGACCACCGACGCGCCCGGGGTGAGCGCGGTCACCGGTGCCGACTCGCACGGCACCTCAACGGTGCTGGGGTTCGTCGACGGCGTCGGTGAGGGCGGCGGGGTCTCTTGCTCGTCCCAGCCGGAGATGGTGGGCGAGGCGGTGGAGACCGGGCCGCCACCGTTGGGCAGACCGACCGGACCGTTGCTGCCCAGGCCCCTGATCACGACGATCATGCCGGCGATCAGCGCGACGATCAGAACCACGCCCAGACCGACCCACAGCCACGGGCCGCGGGAGCTCTGCTGCTGAGCCGGGTAGTGGTCGGACGTCGATCCTCCCGGCGCATCGGCCAGATGCTGGGTCCACTGCTGGCCGTCCCAGTAGCGGAGGCGGCCGGAACCGCCGGGATCGGTGAACCAGCCGGGCGACGAACTCATGCCCCGATTACACCAGACCGCGCCAACAGCGCCGCAAGCTCTCACGGTGTTCCGGCATCGGCGGCGCCCGAGGCGCTGACCCGCCGGGTGTTTCATGATTCAACCCGCACGGCTGACGGTGACCCAGATCCGAGGCCATAATGGGCCCCACGTGGTCTCCTGGTGGTGGCCGCGACGGCGAGGAGGTACCACGTGCATCCCGACAACGCTCCTGCCAGTGCTGCTGGCCCGCACCGACCCCGGCGACGCTCCCGACCTCTCGCGCTCGCCGCTGCTGCGGCGATGCTCGTGGTGAGCGGGTTGGCCGGATGCGCCAATGGTGAGCTTCCGACGGCTGTTCCCACCGAGTTGCCCTCGGTCGATCTCCCCACGGTGACCATCTCGCCGCCGAGCCTGCCCGAACCGGCGGAGTCCGAGGCGCCGGCCGAGCCCGACGTGCCCGAGGATCCGACTTTCGCCGGCCTACCGCTGTGGCTATGGATGGTGATGGCCATCGTGCCCTTCGTCAGCCTGGTGGCGGCGATCAGCAGGCGTGTGGAGGCCAGGGCATTGACCAAGGACATCCGCGCGCGCGGCGCCTGGGTGGTCGACCACGGGACCGGGGCCCTGCTGTCGGCCCAGACCCCCGACGCGACCCAGCTCGCCTGGAGCCACCTCGACGGCGCTCTGGTCGCTCTGGCCACCGACCTGCGTCGACTCGAGCCGCACGTGCGCGGGGAACGGTCCGCCCGCCTCTGGGAGATCTCGGAAGCGGTGGCCGCGGTGCGGATGTCAGCCGAGACCGACGCCAAGGAGCGGCTCGCCGGTAGCGCGGCATCCGGTGCGTCGGAGGGGCTGTTCGCTGCCCGTCGCCGGCTCGCGGACGCCCTGGCTGCCCTGGATCCGGATTCCTGATCGCATGGACGCCCAGTCCGCCGCCGGCGCTGATGATCTCGAGCGACTCCGCCGCTGGGCCGGGAGCGGTGCCCACTGGCAGGTACGCGCGCTGTCCGGCACGCGTGCCGAGGTGGAACTGCTCACCTGCGACGGTGGCGAGGTGATGGAGGTCCTCGTCTCGGAGGAGCTCGACCTGCTGGCGTATGTGAGCGGCCCACGCGCAGGAGTTGTCACGACAGCGGAATCGGATTCAGAGGTCGTCGTGATCAGGAGTCGACGCTGACGGTCCGCGGTTGCCGCCAGCGGGGCTCAGGAGCTTCGTTGCATGTCGAAGAAGCGGCTGAGGGCACCCTGGAAGGCGACCGGGAGCGTCGTCGTGGCGCCGTTGCGGTGCTTGGCGATGATGAAGTCAGCCTCACCGGCACGCTCGGAGTTCTTGTCGTAGGCATCCTCGCGGTGCAGCAGGATCACGACGTCGGCGTCCTGTTCCAGCGAGCCGGATTCGCGCAGGTCGGAGAGCATCGGGCGCTTGTCGGTGCGGGTCTCCGGGCCTCGGTTCAGCTGGCTCAGCGCGACCACGGGCACGTCGAGCTCCTTGGCGAGGAGCTTGATCTGCCGGGAGAACTCCGACACCTCAAGCTGACGGCTCTCCACCTTCTTGCCGGAGGTCATCAGCTGCATGTAGTCGATGACGATGAGTTTGAGATCCATCCGCTGCTTCAGCCGGCGGGCTTTCGCACGGATCTCCATCATGGTCAGGTTGGGGGAGTCGTCGATGAACAGCGGCGCCCGAGAGATCTGCGCCGTCTTCGACGAGATCCGGCCCCAGTGCTCCTCACTCATCTCCCCCTTGCGGATGTGGCCCAGAGGAACCCCCGACTCGGCCGACATCAGCCGCATCACGATCTCCGACTTGGTCATCTCCAGGCTGAAGAAAACGCTGCACAGACCGTTCCTGATCGAGGCCGCCCGGGCGAAGTCGAGCCCGAGGGTCGACTTACCCATGCCGGGCCGGGCGGCGACGATGACCATCTGACCGGCGTGCAGGCCGTTGGTGAGCTGGTCGAGGTCGATGAAACCGGTGGGGACGCCCGCCATCACCCCGTGCTGGGCCAGATCCTCAATCTCATCAAGGGTGACCTCGACGAGCTCGCTCAGCGGCTGGTAGTCCTCCGCCGCCCGATGGTCGGCCACGTCGTAGATGGCCTGCTGGGCGCGGTCGACGATGTCGCTGACATCGCCCTCGGCGGCGTAGCCCATCTGGGAGATCTTCATCGAGGCGTCGACCAGCCGTCGCAGGACCGCCTTGTCGCGGACGATCTCGGCGTAATAGGTCGCGTTCGCGGTCACCGAGACCGCCGAGACCAACTCATGGAGATAGATGTGCCCGCCGACCTGGGTCAGGTTGCCGCTGCGGCCCAGACTGTCGGCCACAGTGATCGCATCGACCGGCTCGCCGCGTCCGTACTGGTCCATGATCGCGTCGTAGATCAGCTCGTGCGCGAGCCGATAGAAGTCGCGTCCCTTGAGCACCTCGGTGACCTCACCGATGGCGTCCTTGCTCAGCAGCATCGCGCCGAGCACCGATTGCTCGGCCGGGAGGTCCTGCGGCGGGGTCCGATCGCCCGCGGAGCGTCCTTGGTCGTAGGGAGCCGGGTTGGCTCCGGACCATTGCCCCTGCAGGTCGTCAACCGACACCGATGCTCCTTCCCTGACGCTTCACACCCCAGCGTCCGCCTCCGACATTTTCCCTCGCCCGGCCGGACGTGGAGGCCGCCAAGGAGGTGGGGATCAGTCGACGGTAGCCGCTGATGAGGGAGCGAACAAACCGCGCTGGGACGCCGAATGTGGAAAACCTGTGGATTGATGTGGAGGTGCCCCGCAGAGCCTGTGCACGACACGCCGTAGGACCTGGGGATGGGCGTAATTCCTCGCCGAAAATATGCCTCTGACTAGGAGTGATGAAAGCAACTTCCGGCAACCGGCCGTGATGGACACCCCCTGTCCGATGGGCGGACGGGGAGGGGGAGTATCCCCCCTGCGAGGGACATAACGATGTTAGGAACAGCTTGTCCACAGGGGTGTGGTCGAATCCCCGCCTCGCTGACAGTCGACGCCATCCCTTCGGATATTCCGCGACGTCAGGGGCCGGAGGGTATCCTCCAGCCGTGAACCCGGGCCGATCCCCACGGGGTGGCCGGGCGGGAAAAATTACCCCCATGGGGTATAGTGCAGGCAGAGGTGAACCATGACGGACAAGACACTCATCAACGGCATGACGGTCGAGGCGACCGCGGACGGTGGTTGCTGCGGCGGCGCGGCTGCAGGCCAGCACGACGAGTCCTGTGGCGCCGCTCCCGACCATCACCACGGTTATATCCAGGCCAAGGCGAACTATCAGCGCCGGCTGCGTCGGATCGAGGGCCAGGCCCGCGGGCTGCAACGGATGGTCGATGAGGAGAAGTACTGCATCGACATCCTTACCCAGATCAGCGCGATGACCAAGGCGCTCCAGAGCGTCGCCCTCGAACTGCTGGAGGACCACCTCAACCACTGCGTCGTCCAGGCGGCCCGATCCGGCGAGGCCGAGGCCGAGGAGAAGATGCAGGAGGCCTCCGAGGCGATCGCCCGGCTGGTCCGCAGCTGACCCCCCGCCACCCGGGCCGGGAGCGGCGTCATCGACGCGGTGACCGGCCATCACAGGAAGGAACATCATGGATCTGAGCATCACCGACAACAAGGCCGAGACAGCAGGCTGCGGCTGCGGACACGAGTCCGAGGCGTCCGCGGCGGCGCCCGGCCCGGGCGGTGGCGAGGTCACCGCCAGCTACACCGTCACCGGAATGACCTGCGACCACTGCGTGAAGGCCGTCACCGAGGAGGTCCTCGCCCTGGACGGTGTCGGCGGCGTCACCGTCGACCTGGACTCCGGACGTCTGGAGATCCACTCCGCCGCCGCCGTCGACTTCGACCGTGTGGTTGAGGCCGTCGCCGAGGCAGGTGACTACACCGTCAGCTGACTCGCCGCCGGGTCCCCCGGCACTGCACCACTCCATCCGCCAGGACAGGTCAGTCCGCGGTACGGCCATCAGCGCCGACCGCCCACCCGCCTGTCCTCCGCACTCAAGGAGAACTACGGTGTCCACCGACACCCACCTGCCCCAGGGCGACGCCCGCGTCTCCACCGATCTCGCGATCGACAAGATGACCTGCGCCTCCTGCGCCGCTCGTATCGAGAAGAAGCTCAACAAGGTCCCCGGTGTGGTGGCCAGCGTCAACTACGCCACCGAACGGGCCAGTGTCCTCCACGCCCCCGAGGTCACCACGGCACGCCTGATCCAGGTGGTCCGCGACGCAGGCTATGACGCCGCCGAACCCAGCCCCGAGACCGGCACCCCTGACCGGGCGTCGGTGCTGCGGCGCGATCTGATCCTGGCCGCCGTGCTCTCGGTCGGGGTGATCGCCCTGGCCATGGTTCCTTCCTGGCAGTTCCCGGGCTGGGCTTGGGCCTCCTGGGCGCTCACCACGCCGGTCTACCTCTGGTCGGGTCGGCACTTCCACTGGTCGGCGCTGGTCAACCTGCGCCACGGCGCGCTGACTATGGACACTCTGGTGTCGTTGGGAACCACAGCGGCTTACCTCTACTCGGTGTGGGCGCTGTTCTTCACCCACGCCGGTGACCTCAGCTACACCCACGGTTTCAGCCTCAGCCTCGGCCACGGCGACAGTGCGTCGATCTACTTCGAGGCCGCCGCTGGCGTGACCGCGTTCGTGCTGGCCGGCCGATGGTTCGAGGCGCGGGCCAAGACCCAGGCCTCGGATGCGCTGCGCTCACTGCTCAGCCTCGGCGCCGCCGAGGCCACGGTGCTGACCGACGGCCGGGAGGTGCCCACGCCGATCGACGCGATCACCGTTGACACCATGTTCGTGGTGCGCCCCGGTGAGAAGGTGCCCACCGACGGGCGGGTGATCGAGGGTCGGTCAGCGGTGGATGAGTCGATGATCACCGGCGAATCGGTTCCCGTCGACAAGGGGCCCGGCGATGGCGTGATCGGCGCGACCGTCAACGCCCACGGCCGTCTGGTTGTCCGGGCCACCAGCGTCGGCGCCGACACTGAACTCGCCCGGATGGCCCGGATGGTCGAGGAGGCCCAGGTGCGCAAGGCGCCGGTCCAGGCGCTCGCCGACCGGATCTCCGGGGTCTTCGTGCCCATCGTCATGGTCATCGCCGTCCTCAGCCTGGTCGGGTGGCTCCTGGCCGGAGAGACGCTGTTGTTCGCCGCCACTGCGGCTGTCGCCGTCCTCATCATTGCGTGCCCGTGTGCGCTCGGCCTCGCCACTCCGACGGCGCTGCTGGCCGGCACCGGTCGGGGGGCGAAGCTGGGCATCCTGCTCGGTGGCGCCGATGTCCTGGAGCGAGCTCGCCACATTGATGCCATCGTCGTCGACAAGACCGGCACCGTC
>JBKEBV010000079.1:0-4529 GCA_047973315.1 Propioniciclava sp. | reverse complement strand
GGGATGAGTTCCGGTCTCGGTCTCCACCGCGGCTGCCAGATCGAGCATCAGTTGGTTCAGCGGCACGTTCGCCATCGCAGCCACTTTTTCCAGGGTGGCGACCCGTGCCATCGTGCGGCGTAACACGGGGTTGCCCAGCTTGGCGAACACGGGATGGTAACTCACCAGGAAGTCCAGCACGCCGGGGTAGTTCGTGATCAGGGTGTGCACCGTGGTCTACGGGGTGATGGTCATGGGCGTCCCTTCTGTCGTGTCCATAGGTCGGGGGGCACGTGGTCGAGGCTGCCGATTATTTCCACCACAAGTGTAGATAAGTTGGAGCGCGCCGCGCGGTGCCGTGCGGCGCGATCACCACAACCGGTCCTGGGGCGAGTCCCCGCCCGATGCGCCGCAGCCAGGGCATGACGGGTGAACAGCAGAGGGCCGACAAGGCAGCCGGCCGCGGCGGGCCGGATCGGCAATTCCCTTGACCTCAGGCGACCTGAACCGTACCGTAGGTTTATCGATACACCTTGGGCACGGACGACTGCCCCCACACCGGAGAGGCCCCGCATGACCACCGCCCCCGAAGCCCCCACCGTCACCGCTGTGGCGCAGAGCCCCCGCATCGACCGGCTCCGGGTGGCAATGCTGGCTGAGGAACGGGTGGTGAGTGCCGACCAGGCGCTGATCACCACGCGCATCTACGCCGAACATGCCGACGAGCCTGTGATCGTCCGGCGTGCTCTCGCACTGGCAGCGGCGCTTCGCGAGCTGCCTATCACCATCACCCCCGGCGAGCTGATCGTCGGCAACCGCACCCCGACCGTCCGCGCCGGCATCATCAGCCCGGAGGCGGGCGCCTCCTGGATCGACCGGGAGATCGAGACCCTCCCCACCCGCCCCCAGGACACCTTCGGTGTGGACGAGGAGACCATCCGCACCTTCCGGGAGGAAATTTTCCCCGCCTGGAAGGGCGTCTCGCTGGAGGACGTCATCCGGTCGCGCTACGGCGATCAGATCGACGAGATCGCCAAGGTGGTGAAGATCAACCAGAAGGACCACGCCCAGGGCCATATCTGTCCCAACGTCAGTCGGTGGCTCGCGGCGGGACCGGCCGGCCTGGCCCAGGAGGCCTCACGTCGGGGGGCACGTGCCCACGGCGAGCAGGCCGACTTCTACCGCGCCGTCGAGATCACCATGCACGGGGTGCAGGACTTCATGTGCCGCTACGCCGACCTCGCCGAGATGTTGGCCGCCGGCGCTTCCGAGATGGACGCGGCCGACCTGCGCGGGGTCGCAGACGTGCTCCGGCATCTCGCCGTGCAGCCGGCCCGGACCCTGCACGAGGCCGTCCAGTCGACGTGGATCCTCTTCGTCGTGCTCCACACCGAGTCCAACGCCTCCTCGTTCTCCCCCGGCCGGCTCGACCTCACCCTGCTGCCCTACTACGAGGCATCGATCACCGCCGGCGAGATCGACGAGGCCGGCGCCCTGGAACTGCTCGAATGCCTGTTCCTGAAGTTCAACCAGATCGTCTATCTGCGCAACGCCCACAGCGCGAAGTTCTTCGCCGGCTTCCCGATCGGCTTCAACATCGCCGTGGGTGGGCAGGACGCCGACGGCAACGATGTGGCCAACCCGTTGTCGTTCCTGTTCCTCACCGCGCAGAAGCACCTTGGTCTGCCCCAGCCGAACCTCTCGGTCCGGCTCCACGACGGCACCAGTGAGGCACTGCTCACCGAGGCGGTCAAGGTGGTCGCCCGGGGCAGCGGGATGCCTCAGTTCTTCAACGACCGGTCGGTGATTCCCGCTCTTGAAGCGGTCGGGATCAGCCGCGCCGACGCCCGGGACTATGCCGTCGTCGGCTGCGTGGAATTGACCACGCAGGGCAACAACCTCGGCTGGAGCGATGCCGCGATGTTCAACCTGAACAAAGCCCTGGAACTCACCCTCACCGGTGGAATCGATCTGCAGACCGGCCAGCAGATCGGTCCCCATGTCGGGTCGCTCCCCGGCTACGCGACCTGGGAGGATCTGGAACAGGCGTTCGCCCGGACGATCGACCACTACATCGACAAGATGATCGCCGCCTGCGAGGTGGTGGAACGGGCCCACATGGATGTGCTCCCGACGGCGCTGCTGTCCGCGGTGATCGATGACTGCATGGCCGACGGCCGCGACGTCACCGCCGGCGGCGCGAAGTACGACCTGTCCGGCATCCAGATGATCCAGGTCGCCTCGCTGGCCGACAGCCTCGCGGCCCTGAAGAAGCTCGTCTTCGAGGAGGGAACCATCTCCCGCGAACGGATGCTCGATGCGCTCCGCGCCGACTTTGTCGGCTATGAGGTGGAACAGGCGCAGGTGATGAACAAGGCACCCAAGTACGGCAATGACATCGCCTACGTCGATGACCTCGGCGAACAGTGGGCCGGCTATTTCGCCGGACGCCTGCGCGACTACACCAACGTCCGCGGCGGCCGGTACCACACCGGCATGTACACCGTCTCGGCTCATGTGCCGATGGGGGAGAACGTGGGCGCCTCACCCGACGGCCGCAAGGCGGGCACCCCGCTCGCTGACGGCGGCCTCTCCCCGGTGTACGGCCGCGACCTGGTCGGGCCGACCGCGGTGTTGCAGTCGGTGGCCCGGATGGACAACACCTACACCTCCAACGGGGGTCTGCTGAACCTCAAGTTCCTACCCGAGTTCTTCGACTCGGAGACCAATGTCGCCAAGTTCTCCCAGTTCCTGCGCGCCTTTGTCGACCTGGAGGTGCCGCATGTGCAGTTCAACGTGGTGCGCCGGGAGGACCTCATCGCCGCCAAGGCCAACCCCGAGCAGTACCGCTCGTTGACCATCCGGGTGGCGGGCTACACCGCCTACTTCACCGAACTGGCCGGCGACCTGCAGGATGAGATCATCGCCCGCACCACCCAGGACCTCTGAGCCGGAAAGAGGACCCGTCCATGGCGCGCAGTGCCGTCACCGAGGAGCAGCTCACCGCGAACGTCGTCGACATCCGCCGGTTCTCCACCCATGACGGCCACGGCATTCGGACCACGATTTTCCTCAAAGGGTGCAGCCTGGAATGCGCCTGGTGTCAGAACCCGGAGGCGATCGACCCTCGGATCGCCCCGGTCTTCTTCCGATCCCGCTGCATCGACTGCGGGTTGTGCCTGGACCGGTCGGCCCATGGCGAGGTCACCCGGGACGCCGATGGCGCCATCGCGGTGGACACGGCCGTCACCGAGGCGGACTGGGAAACCCTGAGCCGCGTGTGCCCGACCGGCGCGATCACCTTCGACTCCCGTCGCTACACCGTCGCAGAGCTCGTCGAGGTGGCCCGCCGGGACCGGGTGTTCTTCGGCGCCGGCGGAGGCGTGACCCTCTCGGGGGGCGAACCGTTGTTCCTGCCTCACTTCGCTGCAGCGCTACTGAAGGCCCTGCAGGCAGACGGGATGAACACCGCCCTCGAGACTGCGCTGAACGTCCGGCAGGAGTTCCTCCTCGACGCCCTGCCGCACGTCAACAGCGTCTTCGCCGACTGCAAGCTCCTCGACCCCGAGCTTCACCGACGTCACACCGGGCACACCAATGAGCGCATTCTGGGCAATCTGCAAACCCTGCTGACCGGTGAGCGCCGCGACGATGTAACCGTACGGACGCCGCTCATCCCGGGAATCACCGACACCGAGGAGAACATCGCCGGTATCGCGCGGTTCATCTCCGGGATCTATCCGGATGTCCACTACGAACTCCTCAACTACAACCCGCTGGCCGCCGCGAAGTATGACCTGCTGCCGGGGGTGGCCTACGTGTTCGACACCGGCGAGAACCCGCAGATGTTCAGCAAGACTCAGATGGGGGAGTTCCGGGAGCTGGCCCGGAGCAACGGCGTCCACAACCTCGTCACGATCTGACCCTGCCCCCTGAGTCATGCGCCTGTGCCGGCGGAGTTGCGCCCTTCGCTCGGTGTATACTCCGGTGTATGCAGCGCACCAACATCTTTCTCGAGGAGCGCCAGACCCGGGCCCTCGACAGGCTGGCGCGTTCGGAAGGCGTGTCGCGGGCCGAGGTCATCCGTCGTCTGCTCGACCGCGGTCTCGCAGGTGCGGCGGACGCCGAAGCCGCCGACCTCGCTGCCCTCGATCTCTCCTTCGGGTGCCTGGCTGATGTGGCGGTGGATCTGCCGTCACGAGGAGGCGATCCCCGCGAGGGCTACCTCACCGGCGTCTGGGAGCAGCCGTGATTCTGGTGGACACCGACGTCCTCATCTGGCACCTGCGGGGCTTCCCTCCGGCCGGCGCGTGGTTGCGCGCCGCGCGGATGCGGGACCATTTGGGCATCAGCGCTGTCACGGTGGCCGAGCTCACCAGCGGGATGCTTTCCGGTGAGCGTCGGGAAGTCCGCGCGTTGCTGTCCGCACTGGAGACCCGTCCGGTCACCGACGTGGTCGCTCGTCGCGCAGGTGACCTGATGCGGCAGTTCAGGAGCAGCCACCAGATCGGCCTGGGCGACTACCTGATTGGTGCGACCGCGCTGGAGGA
>JBKEBV010000108.1:0-18662 GCA_047973315.1 Propioniciclava sp. | reverse complement strand
ACCGGCTGACGCCCGAGCAGGCGGCGGCCCGCGAAGCTCTGCCCGCCCGGGGCGGTTGGGATGCCGGGGAGGTCTCGGTGCGCGCGGGTCTGCCCCTGCCGATCTGCCTGGCGGTCCTGGAGGAACTGGCGGCCCTCGGCCACGCCGAGGTGACCGCCGACGGGCGCTGGCGCCTGGGCGCGGTGCGGGACCGTCGCGTTGGGCGGGACCGGTCCTCGGTCAGCGGGCGCTGACCACGTGGGAGCAGGCGCGTGGTGGACAGGCCTGCGGGCGGCTGGCCGATCAGCGGGGAAGGGCGGCGGCGGTGTCGGTACTCCGGGCGATACGGAGGGCCATGACCGCTGCCGCGGCTGCCAGGGCGGTCAGCACGACGGCAGCAGCGGCGAGGTCCGTCGCTCCGAGCCAGCCGGCGAGGGGATACATGAGCAGGAAACAGGCGTGGGAGAGCGCGAACTGGGCGGTGTAGACCAAGGTGCGGTCTGCCGGGGTCGAAGCCTCAGCCAACAATCGGGAGGACGGGGTGTTCACCATCGAGATGCCCATGCCCAGCAGCGTCCAGGTGCCCAACAGAGCGGGCCAGCCGGCCCCGGTCACGGTGGCGATCATGGTCAGCCCGACCGTGAGGGCGAGCCCGGAGACGATCACGACCGCACCGACGCTCATGGTGTTGATGACGCCCAGCCCCACGACGAGTCGTGGGATGTTCGCGGCAACCGCGAGTGAGCCGATTCCGAAGCAGGCCAGGGCGAGAGCGAGTGCTGTCTCGTCACGCCCGAACACACCTCGGGCATAGACGACCGAGTTGACCAGGACGAGCGCCGTTCCGGCCGCGACCGCAACGTTGGTAAACAGCACGAACCGTAGTGTCGGGGTGCGGACAAACACCCGGGTGCCCGTCGTGAGTCGGTGCCAGAAGGTCAGCGACTCCGGTGCTCCGGTGCGCGCGGGCAGCCGCGCGGACCCGACCAGAGCGGCGGACAGGGCGAAGCCGACGGCGGTGCCCAGGAACAGGTCACGGTCGGCGACGACCCTCAGCAGCACCGCGGCAATCGTCGGACTCAGCAGCGTCTCGAGATCGTAGGCCAGTCGTGACAGGGACAGGGCCCTGGTGTAATCCTCCGGGTCGGGGAGAACGGCGGGGATGAGCGCCTGGAAGGTCGGAGTGAAGGTTGCCGAGGCCGACTGCAGCACGAAGATGAGCACATAGATCTGCCACGGTTCAGTAACGAGCGGGAGGACGGCGGCGATGATCAGCCGGACGAGATCTGCCGCGATCAGCACCCCTTTCGCCGGCATGCGGTCGACGAGCGCCCCGACCAGGGGGGCGACCATGACGTAGGCGATCATCTTGATCATCAGCGCGGTGCCGAGCACCGAGCCGGCCGCTTCCCCGGCGAGGGTGAACGCGATCAGACCCAGGCCGACCGTGAGCAGACCGGTGCCCAGCAGGGCGCAGACCTGAGCGCGGAACAGCCGCCCGTAGGTGCGCGATCGGAGAACCTGCAGCATCAGCCGGGTCCGGGGCGGCGGTTGCGGCACATCTGCGAATCTGCATGCATGCGCAGATTATGCCATAGCTGGGCGAGCGGATCGGACGACGCGGATCCGGCCAGATCGCTCGTTACCCCGCGGGGGCCGTCGAGTCCGCGTAGGGTGCGGATGCCGACATTTCCGAGGAGCCCAATGATCACCCCTGACGACCATGAAGCGCTGGCTGGAGCCTTCGGTGTGCTGGGGCGCCTGCACCGCCGAGCGCCGAACGCCGAGGAACTCGACACGCTGCGGTCGCTGGCTGACGAGTGGCCGCTGGCCGACACCGCGGACGCTCGCCGGGGAATCGCGGCCTGGCTGGCCTCCGCCGCTGCCCGGGAGACCACCGAGGCGGTGACCGCCGATCACAACCGGCTCTACGGGGTGACCGCGAAGGCGCTGGTGGCGCCCTATGAGTCGGTTCACCGTGGCGATGATGGTCTGGTCTTCGATGAGCAGACGCTGCAGATCCGGCAGGCGTACCGGCAGCTGGGGTTGCAGGCGCCTCACCTCGGCCGTGAGCCTGACGATCACGTCGGCCTCGAGTTCGATTTCCTCTCCCAGGCCTTCCTTCGCGCCGCGGAGGCCGAGGATCCCGCGCCCGTCCTGGGCGTGGTGAGCACCTTCCTCGCTGACCACATCCTCGCCTGGGTGCCGGGTCTGCTGACCCGGGTGGTCGAGCATGCGCAGACGCAGTTCATGGTGGGGGTCGCGCTGCTGTCCCGGGGTGCGTGCGTCTCGGCGGAGGAGATGCTGCAGCCGCAGTGATCAGCCGGATCCGCGATCAGGTCGGCCCGGCGACCGACGATGCCGGCCCGACGGTTTCCGGTGAGGGTCCCAGAACGGGCCGTCGGTCGCGGAGGGTCAGCCACCTCAGCCTGGTGCTGATGGCGAGCGGCGCCGAGGTCGCCCGGGTGGTCGGACCCACCTCTGTTCAGTTCCGGTGCGGTCGGCGCACGCGCGGGCTGTGTCCGCGGTGCAGGGAGATGACGCCGCGCTCGTCGACGTGGGCGAGCTGCCACGGGGGCACGAGCGTCAGGTAGGTGTCGATCACCTCATCGGGATCCTCGGTCATGCCTGAGGTGAGCCAGCCACGGATGAGCGCGGTCATGCCGTGGGCGGTCTGGGTGATCGCCATGGTCTGCCACAGTTCGGTGACCGGGTCGTCGGTCATCCGGGCGGCGACGGAGCGGACGTAGGGCGTCGCTGCCTCCTCGAAGTAGCGGATCATCGCGCTGGTCAGGCCCGTGGTCTCCTCGCAGAGAATCAGGTACACCGCCTCGAAGCGACCCACATGGTCCAGCAGGGCGCGGTAGAGTTGTCGCCACAGTGTCAGGTAGTCGGCACCGTCGGCAGCCATGCAGGCGGCGAGTTCATCGAGCGTGGGGCGGAGATCGCTGACCAGAACCTCGGTCAGCAGCTCATCGGGTGAGGTTGCGTGAGCGTAGAACGAGGCGCGGGAAACGCCTGCGGCCGCGGTCAGTTCTGAGACCGAGATGGACTCGGCCGGCCGGGTCGCCGCCAGGCTGAGCAGCGCTGTGGTCAGCTGGGCCCGGACCCGCTGATACCGCGGATCGGTCCTGGTCGACGCCTGCACCTCACGGACCTCCTCCACCATCGTCGCCATGCCTCATGGCCAGTAAACACCCCATTTTCGCGAATCTGTCGGAACGTCTGCGCGGGGGACACCCCCTCCCTATATTGACAGCTGTCAAATACCACCCGCGACGAGAAGGGCGATGTCGTCATGTCCGGAGACGCTGACCTCAGGTCAGAAGAGAAGGCAGAGCCGACCGGTTTCGGCCGCAGAACGTTCCTGAAATGGTCCGGCGCCGTGGGCGGCAGCGCGGCGCTGGTCGGCACCGCGACCCACCTGGGGATGCCGGTGCGCGCCGAGGACACCGTGCCGACGGACACGGAGATCGTCTGGTCGGCCTGCACGGTCAACTGCGGTTCCCGGTGCCCGCTCCGGTTGGAGGTGAAGGAGGGCACCGTCATCCGGGTGCTCGCCGACAACACCGGTTCGGACGAACTGGGCGACCAGCAGGTGCGCGCCTGCGTGCGGGGTCGTTCGATGCGGCACCGCATCTACAACCCCGATCGGTTGAAGAAGCCGATGAAGCGCAAGGAGGGGACCAGGCGCGGAGATGAGCAGTGGGAGGAGATCTCCTGGGAGCAGGCGCTCGATGAGATCGCCGAGAAGATGAAGGCGATCAAGAGCCAGTACGGCAATGAGGCCTTCTACATCAACTACGGCACTGGCACCCTGGGTTCGACGATGGCCAAGTCGTGGCCCCCGGACCAGCAGCCGTTCGCGCGTCTGATGAACACCTGGGGCGGGTATCTCGACCACTACGCCGACTACTCCACGACGAACATCACCTCCGCCTACCCCTACTTCTACGGCACCTGGTACTCCGGCAACTCCTTCGACGACGCCAAGAACGCCCGGCTGCAGGTCATGTTCGGCAACAACCCCCTCGAGACGCGGATGTCCGGCGGCGGGCAGACCTTCATCACCCAGCAGACCAAGCGCGACAGCGGTGTGCGGACCATCGTCTTCGATCCCCGCTACTCCGAGACCGCCGCCCTGCTCTCCGATGACTGGATTCCGCTGTTCCCCGGCACCGATGCCGCACTTATCGCCGGCATGATCCACGTGATGCTGTCGGAGGGGCTGCAGGACCAGGACTTCCTGGACACCTACTGTGTCGGCTTCGACGAGGACACCCTGCCTGAGGGTGCCCCGGCACACTCCTCCTACCGCAGCTACGTCGAGGGTGCCGGCCCCGATGGTACCGAGAAGACCCCCGAGTGGGCCGCCGAGATCACCGGCGTGCCCGCCCAGCAGATCCGCCAGTTGGCGCGGGAGATCGCCACCGCCAAGCCGTGCGCGATCACCCAGGGGTGGGGGCCCCAGCGGCATGCGAACGGTGAGCACAACGCTCGGGCCATCTTCCTGCTCGCCTGCGTCACCGGCAATGTCGGCGTGCCCGGCGGCGGTATCGGTGCCCGCGAGGGGGCGCCAGGCCTGCCCATCGCGCACCCGTTCAACTCCGGTGTGGTCAACCCGTCGATGAAGATGATCTCGGTGTTCAACTGGTTCGACGCCATCAAGCACGGCGCTGACCTCAACTCCTTCAACGGCGGTGTCGTGGAGAAGGTAGCCCCCGGCGTCCGGTGGGGCAAGGTTCCTGTCGATGATGCCGGCAATCCCGTGCTGATCTCGCTGGAGACCCCGTTGAAAATGCTGTGGCAGTACGGCGGCAACTCGATCGTCAACCAGACCGGGGACAACAACCGGTCGGTGGAACTGCTGCAGGACGAGTCGGGGCTGGAACTGATCGTCACCTGCGACATCCAGTACACGGTGTCGGCGCGGTACTCAGACTACGTTCTGCCCGGCACCTCGACGGCCGAGGAGTTCGACTTCCACGACGGCGAGAATGCCGGCCCGATGGCCTACGGCATCGTGTCCTCGCAGGCCATCGAACCGCTGTTCGAGTGCCGCAACATCTATGACATCTGCACCGATCTGGCGAAGCGGCTGGGTACCGAGGCCGCTTTCACCGAGGGCAAGTCGCGTGAGGAGTGGCTCCGTGCCACGATCGACGCCTCCCGGGAGAACGATCCGTCCCTGCCCGACTATGACGACTGGAAACAGATGGGGATCTACCGGACCAATGCCGGGCCGGTCGTCGCGCTGGCCGAGTTCCGCGATGATCCGAAGGCCAATCCGCTGCCCACGCCGTCGGGGAAGATCGAGATCTATTCCCACCGGCTGCACCAGATGAGCAAGAAGTGGGAGTTCGGGACGATTCACCCCGAGCTGCCCGGCGACCGGCTGGTGCCGCTGCCGGAGTATGTGGAGACCTGGGAGGGGGTCGAGGAGGCGCGCACCTCGGCCGACTACCCCCTGCAGGTGATCGGGCACCATTTCAAGGGCCGGACGCACTCCAGCTACGGCAATGTCGACTGGCTGCAGGAGGCCCACCCGCAGACGGCGTGGATCAGCGTCATCGACGCCGAGGCCCGCGGGATCAGCAACGGCGATCAGGTCTTCGTCTACAACGAACGGGGCACCATCCGGCTGCCCGCCCGGGCGACCGAGCGGATCATGCCGGGCGTGGTGTCGGTGCCCCAGGGTGCGTGGTACGACCCGAAGGATGCCAGCGAGGTGGCACCGCCTCCGGGTGCCAATCCGGACAAGCCGGTGGATGTCAACGGCAGCGTCAACACGCTGACCTCGCTGCATCCGACGGCGCAGGCCAAGGGGATGCCCTCCCACACCACCCTCGCGCAGGTCGTCAAGAGCTAAGGGAGATACCGATGAGTTCAGAGTTCACCAAGCCTGGCGCTGACTACGGGTTCTTCCTCGATCAGACCCTGTGCACCGGCTGCAAGGCCTGCCAGGTTGCCTGTGTCGACAAGCACGACCTGCCCCTGGGGATCCTGTGGCGGCGGGTGGCCGAGTATTCCGGCGGTACTTGGCAGATCCGCGGCAACACCGTGACGCCGAACGTCTTCACCTATTACACCTCGGTGTCGTGCAACCACTGCGAGAACCCGGTGTGCATGGAGGTGTGCCCGACGACGGCGATGTCCCGCCGTGAGGACGGCACCGTGTACGTCGACGACGACAAGTGTGTCGGCTGCCGCTACTGCGAATGGGCGTGCCCCTACAGCGCTCCGCAGTTCAACGCCGACACCGGGCACATGACCAAATGTGACCTGTGTTTCGACTACCGCGAGGCCGAGATGGAGCCTGTCTGCGTCACCGCCTGCCCGTCCCGCGCCCTCGACTGGGGCCCGATTGACGAACTGCGGGCTGAGCACGGAACCCAGGACGGCATCGCTCCCTTGCCTGATCCGTCCCTCACCAAGCCGCACCTGGTGGTGACTCCCCACCGTGATGCGCAGACGTGGGACAACGCCACCGGCCACATCGCGAACCCCGGAGAGATCTGATGAACACCCACGACCTGCCCATGGTGATCTTCACCCTCTTCTCCCAGATGGCGGTGGGAACCTTCGTCGCGCTCGGGGTGATCCAGCTCGCCATCGGCAACCGGCACACTCAGCAGGTGCGGGCCCGCATCATCGCCCCGGTGTTGTACGCGATCGGGCCGGTGCTGGTGATCGGGCTGCTGGTGTCGATGCTCCACATGAACGACATCACCAACACCTTCAACGTCATCCGGCACCCCGGCTCCTCGTGGCTGTCGCGGGAGATCCTCTTCGGCGTCTCTTTCGCCGCATTCGGCTTCCTGTTCGCGTTGCTGGAGTGGTTCGAGAAGGGAAGCTATGCGCTGCGGCAGGGCATCGCGGTCATCACCGCGATCCTGGGCGTCGGGCTGTTGGTGTCGGAATCGATGATCTACGCCTCCCTGGAGGCTGTTCCGGCCTGGCACAGCTGGTTCATTCCGCTGGAGTTCTTCGGAACTGCCGCCCTCCTGGGTGCGCTCGCGGTGGGTGCGGCACTGATGATGACCTCCTGGGTGCGCGAACGACGGACCCTCAGCCCGCAGGCCGACGCCGCTCCGGCCGACGCCGCAGAGGCCGAGCCCGACCACGGTGCTGACCCCTCAGCAAGTGCTGCTCCGGCCGGGGGCGGCCTGGCCGTGCAGATCCGGGAGCGGGTCAGCCGGATCAACGCGCCGACCAGCACCGAGGAGTGGACGGTCACGGCGAGGATCCTGCGCTGGGTCGCGGTGGTGGGGGCGGCGACCAGCATCATCCTGCTCGTCGCGACCCCGCTCTACCTGGTGCAGTTGAACCTCGGTGGAGCAGCGGCCCAGGAGTCCTTCGCGATCCTTGCCGGACCGATGCTTGCCTGGCGGCTGATCCTGCTCGGGGCGACCGCATTCATCCTCGGCTTCTTCGTCTACCGGATGGCCGAGACCGTGACGCTCTCCCGGGCCCGGGTTCTGGTCACCGTGGTGATGGTGTCGCTGGTGCTCGCGCTGACGGGTGAGTTCCTGGGGCGGCTGCTGCACTATGAGTCGATGGTGAGGATGGGACTCTGACCAGAGGGGACGCGCGGACCGCCACCGCCGGCATCGCCGCCGCGGGATTCGCGGTCGCGCATCTGCTGGTGAGCCCACCCGACGACCAATTCCTCGACCGGTTGCGGAGTCGGCAGGGCCGGGTGTCCTGGCCGGTGCGCAACGAGGCCTCGTTGGCGGCGCTCGCCGGGATCAGCCGTGGTTTTGATCCCGGCGAGGTAATGGCTGAATGGCGCACCCTGCTGGGCGAACCGGGGCTGGTGTTGCGCGAGGGTGAGGCGACGGGGACCGATCCGGAACCTCTGGAGGCCGGCCTAGTGGCGGACTACACCGCCGAGGGGTTCTCCCTTGCCCACACCAGTGGCCGGCCACGCGATCACCTCGGGGTCGAGCTGATGTTCCTCGCCCACCTGGCCAGCCGCCTCTCCCAGACCTTCCCCGATGCCGACCGGGAGGGCGTCCGGCTCGCCGGGGTCATCTCCGGGTTCCGGCGCGACCACCTGGACGCCTTCGCCCCGCAGGCGCTGGCATCCCTGGGGGATCGGGCAACCACTGCGGTGCTCGTCGCGGTGCCGGGACTCGCCACCGGGTTCCTGACGGCGCTCGAGGCTGTCGCCGCCGGCAGCGGTGATCCGGCCCGGTGAGTGCCGGTACCGACCCTGTCCGCGAGCTGCTGCGGTGGCTGGAGGCGGTCGAGGTTCCCCGGCAGATCGTCCTCGGGTGCGCGGCGGCCGACCTGCCGCCGCTGCCGGCCGCGATGGCGGGAATCCGCCTCCAGGGCTGCTTCTCCCAGGAGGACCTCGGCCTTCCCGCGCAACTGTTGGCGTGCGGGGTCGAGACCATCCGGGTCGTCGCGTGCGGCGAGGACGCCGATGACCATGAGCGTCACCTGCGCTCCTGGATGGCGGTTCTCCCCGATGTCGCCCCGCTCGAGGGACGGCCTCGGGTCGGCTTGAGCCTGAGCCGAGGGTCGGTGCACGTGATGGGGACCGCAGCCCTGCCCCGTCGCCTGGCGCTCGGGCTGGGACGGGGCCGGGAACTGCCGCTCAACCTCGATCTGGATGCCGCATCCCGGACGGTCGAAGCCCTCCGGATTCTGCGTGCCCGGGGCCGCGCCCATGATCCCGATCCCCCGGACGGTGCCGATGGGTCCGGGGCACCCGCCTCGGCGGCGAACGGCGTCGAGTTGAGTGCGGTCGGTTGCATTGCCTGTGGTGTGTGCGTGCGGGCCTGCCCCCACGCCGCGCTGGCACTGGACCACCGTGGGGGAACAAGTGCACTGACCCATGTGGTCGACGCCTGTCGCGGCGAGCAGGACTGCGTGGCGCTGTGCCCGGTCGGGGCACTCACGCCCGGGCGCAGCCTGAGCGTGATCGAACTCGCCGATCGCAGCCGGCAGACCCTGGCTCAGATCGCCACCACGGTGTGCGGACGGTGTGGGGCGCGCCACACCGGCGATGATGGAAGCCTCTGTGAGGCCTGCGCGTTCCGGACGCAGAACCCCTTCGGATCGATGGCCCCCCCGTTCGACATCCGCGCATCCCCCGGGCGGATGCGCGGCCGCTGAGTTCGGCCCGGTCAGATCACCCCCGCCTGCAGGCAAGCGCGGGACAGGTGTCAGGAACGGTGACGCCCCCGGTGCAGGCGAAGCCAGTCCACCGGGGCGCCACCGTCAGCCAGGTGATCAGGGGGTTGCCGCGGCGTCTGTCTCGGCAGCAGCGGCGCGGGTGATGTCGCGGCGCTGCTCGATCCGAGAGACCCAGAACGCGAAGGCCAGAGCCAGCACGCCCAGGACCGCGACCGTCCAACCGCCCAGTTGCGAGGCGGCGAAGAACAGACCGGTCAGCGGGTTCGCCCCGTCCACCAGCGAGGAGATCTGGGTGGCGCCCTCGGGCATCTGGAAGCCGACATCGGTGGCGATCTGGGTGAACGACGCGGCCGTGGCGGACGCGACGAACAGGCCCAGACCGATGACGATCGCGCCACCGACGACCGAGCGCACGATGTTGCCGCGGAAGATCGGCACCATGATGGCGACGATGAACGGGATGGTCGCCAGGTCCACCAGCGGGAGCACCGTGTTGCCCAGGGGGGCCAGTGCCACAGCCACGACGACCACCACCGGGACCAGGACCAGGGAGGTCGCCAGCACGGCGGGCTGGCCCACGGCGATGGCAGTGTCGAGGCCGATATAGAACTTGCGGCCGGGGAACCGGCGCTCGACGAAGGCCCGGGCCGATTCCGACACCGGGATCAAGCCCTCCATCAGCAGGGCGACCATCCGTGGCAGCAGCACCATGGTGGCGGCCAGGCTGACCGCGAGGGTGAGGATGGCGATCGAGTCGGCGCGAGGATCGTCGAAGCCGAAGCCGAAGATGCCCAGCAGCAGACCGAGACCGAAGCCGAGGAGCATCGCCTCGCCGAAGATGCCGAAGCGGCGCTGGATCGTCTCCGGGTCGGCCTTCCAGTTGCGGAAGCCGGGGATCCGGTCGAACACCCAGTTCAGCGGGGCGGCGAAGGCGATGTAGGGCGCCGAGGTGCCGTGCGGGAACGAGATGTCGGGGAAGTTGAAGTACTTCTGGATCCACGGGGCGGACAGATCGGCCAGCGCGAGCACCGTGGTCATATGGACGGCCGCGGCAGCCAGACCCCACCAGAAGTTGTCGGTGACCGCGCTGACCAGGGCGCCGACGAGCGCCGAGTGCCAGAAGTTCCACAGGTCGATGTTGAAGGTGCGGGTCAGCCCGGTCGCCAGCAGCACGATGTTCAGTGCCAGGCCGACGGGAATGATGATCGCACCGATGGTTGAGCCGAAGGCGATGGCGGCCGAGGCGGGCCAGCCCACGTCGATGGTGGTCAGGTTGACGCCCATCAGCTCGGCCATGCCGGTGGCGGCGGGGCCGACCTGACTGCTCATCAGGCCGATGACCAGGTTGATACCGATGAACCCGACGCCGATCAGGAGTCCGGCGCGAATGGCTGCGGCCGGCTTCTGGCCGAGGATGAGCCCGAAGACGGCGATGAGGAAGGGCAGCGTGATGCTGGCCCCGAGATCGCTGAGATACCCGCTGATCGCGGACAAGAAATCCATGGTGGTGACTGCTCCTGTTCTGACTCAGTGAAGCTCAGGCGAACTGCGCTCTGATCTGTTCCTCGACGGCGTCGACCCCGACACCGGTGAGGAAGGCGAGGCCGGGGATGACCGGTACCTGCACACTGCTGGGGACCTGAGTGGTCGCGACGATGAAGTCAGCGTTCACCGCTCCCGAGACGAGGTCGGCGACGGCACCCTGATTGATGGTGGCCGGCAGACCGTTCGCCTCGCAGAAGGCCTTGACCTTCTGCACGACCACGGTTGAGGTCGCCACCCCGGTTCCGCAGACGATCAGGATCCTCTTGGTGTCCACGTGATGCTCCTTTGCGTCGATGTCCCCCCCGGGACCGGACGGCTGCCGGGGGAGCACGAGTGTACGCTGATGTGCACATTAGTGCCTATCCCATCGACGAGAAGGGTCGCGGTATGGACGCCAGGGACTTCCGGGCGCGCCCGGTGGTGTGTCAGGTCGGTCTTGAGGCCGCCTCTGCTGAGGAGGTGCTGACCACGCTCGCGGCGAACGCTCTCGCTGCAGGCCTGGTGAAGCCGACCTTCGGCGAAGCTCTGGTGACCCGGGAGGGCAAGCATCCCACCGGGCTCCCCACCGCAACCCCGGTGGCCATCCCGCACGCCGATGCCGAGCACGTGCTCGCCGCAGGCGTCGGTGTCGCCACCCTGAGCCGCCCGGTGAGTTTCGGTGTCATGGGCGGCGCTGGCGCGCAGATCGAGGTGGGGATCGTCTGCATGCTGCTCGTCCCCGAACCACACCAGCAGGTGGCGGTGCTCAGCAGGTTGGTCGAGGTCTTCCAGCGTCCCGGCTGGGAGACGCCGCTGCGGCTGGCCGAGAGCCCCGACGAACTTGCCGCCGCGTTCAACATCGCGCTCGGCTCGTCGTCGTGACGCCCGGGGTGGCCGCGCGCCGCCGGTGAGTCCCTCCGTGCCCACCGCCGGCTGTGTGGCCGGCCACCCAGGGGGTCACGATCACCCCGGGAGCGATCGGTGTGCTGCCTCAGGTGAGCAGGGCTCGGGCGAGGGGTTCATCGACGATGAGCACGTCGAACCAGTGCCCGTGCAGGGCGGCGCGGACCGACTCGACCTTGCGGCTTCCGGCGGCGACGGCGACGACGGTTCCTGCCCGGCGGAGATCCTCCAGCCGAACCCCGACCACCCGGTCGTCGATAGGGGAGGGGACCGGCGTTCCGGTCGCATCGAAATAGCGGGTGCAGCAGTCCCCCACGACTCCGCTGGCCATGAACGCGGCCGCAGCGGCCGGAGCCAGCGAGGCATCGTTGACGATCGCCGCGGAGGATCCCGAGCCCACTGCGCCGACGCCCACGACCGCGATGTCGGCACTCGCGCCGTCGGCCAGCACGGAGGCGATCCGTGGTTCGGCGAGCAACGCCCGGCACAGGTCAACGGTCTCCACCAGTGCCGGAGCGTTCAGGCGGCGGTCGTTGGCGCCGATGCGGGCGGCGAGCTCACGCACCAGCACATTCCCGTCCTGCTCGGACTCGATGGTGGCCAGGCCTCCGACCAGCGGCAGAACCTCCAGGTCGGGGAACTGCTGCTCGGACTGGACCGCGTCGACGACGGCCTGGACCGAGGAGCCCCAGGCCAGGGACAGGCGACCCCGCTCGGGCAGGGCGCTGAGGAGCCAGTCGGCCCCCAGGCGTCCGATCCGGGCGAGGTCGTCATCGCCGCCGCGGGCCACCCGGACGTCGGTGAGCGCGAACTGGCGGCGGAGTGCGTGCTCCAATTCGGCGGCGCGCCCGATGGTGTCGGTGATGGTGATGGAGATCTCGATGATTCCCGACCGGCGTGCCTCTGCGAGCACCCGGGAGACGTTCGGGCGCGAGACGCCGATGGCCTTGGCGACCTCTGCCTGGGACATCCCGTCGAGGTAGTACAGGGTGGCTGCCCGCACCAGCATCTCCTCCGAGCGGCTCAGCGGCACGATGCCTCACCGCCGCGCCGGGCTCGGGGGCGCTGTCGCCATCGGTTCCGGTTCATCGACTCCTCCCATCGCTCACGGGCTGTGCTGGTCCCTGAGCATACGGAACCGGCGAGGTGGCACGGGCGCGGCTCCGCCGGGCGGAGTGTCGACCGTCGGCGGGGATGGTCGACCAGCGGATGGTGACGCCCTCGCCCGGCAGCGGCTCGACGGTGACCACGCTGGTGGCCCTCCGCCACGCGCGGGCGACGTCCGGGTCATCGGTCGTTGGCAGCGCCGGCTCGGTGGGGCGGGGGGGCGACGATCTCGGGGTGGGTCGCCGCAAAGGCGCTCAGCGCCTCCAGGACCGGGGCGACGTCGCGCCCGGCCGCGGTGAGATCGTACCGGATGGCGGTCGGCGGCCCGGGGTTGACGGTCCGGGTCACCAGGCCACGGTCGCACAACTCCCGCAGCCGCGCGCTCAGCACTGCGTCGCTCACTCCCGGACAGGCGCGGGCGATCTCGGTGTAGCGGGCGGCGCCGCCGAGCATCGCCTCGAGGATGGCGCCCGCCCAGGCCCGGCCGAGGATGTCCATGACGGCTTCGATGCGCGAACAGGCGATGTCGGCCATGGTGCCCGCCTTCCGGGAATAAAGCCCTGCGCTTCGAAGTTCAGAGTAACATCGAAGAACAGAGTAGGAGCGTGTGATGCAGTTCGGAATCTTCACCGTAGGCGATGTGACTACTGATCCGGTCACCGGGCGGACCCCCACCGAGCATGAGCGGATCAAGGCCACCGTTGCGATCGCCCGCAAGGCCGAGGAGGTCGGACTCGATGTGGTTGCGGTCGGGCAGCACCACAACCCGCCGTTCGTGGCCAGTTCGCCGACCACCACGCTGGCCTTCATCGGCGCCCGGACTGAGCGGATCCTGCTCTCCACGGCGACGACGCTGATCACGACGACCGATCCGGTGCGGCTGGCCGAGGACTACGCCATGCTCCAGCACCTCACTGACGGGCGCGTCGACCTGATGCTCGGCCGGGGAAACACCGGCCCGGTCTATCCCTGGTTCGGCAAGGACATCCGCGACGGGATCGCCTTGTCGGTGGAGAACTACGCCCTGCTGCACCGGCTGTGGCGCGAGGAGATCGTCGACTGGGAAGGGCGGTTCCGCACCCCGCTCAGCGGGTTCACCGCGACCCCGCGGCCCCTCGACGGCGTCGCCCCCTTCGTGTGGCACGGCTCGATCCGGTCCCCGGAGATCGCCGAGCAGGCCGCCTACTACGGCGATGGATTCTTCCACAACCACATCTTCTGGCCGCCGCAGCACACCAAGCAGATGGTCGAGCTGTACCGGACCCGGTGGGCCCACTACGGACACGGCACCCCCGAGCAGGCGATCGTCGGGCTCGGTGGACAGGTGTTCATGCGCCCTAACAGCCAGGATGCGATCGCCGAGTTCCGGCCGTACTTCGACCGGGCGCCGG
This sequence comes from Propioniciclava sp., assembly GCA_047973315.1. Taxonomy (GTDB): domain Bacteria; phylum Actinomycetota; class Actinomycetes; order Propionibacteriales; family Propionibacteriaceae; genus Propioniciclava. The sequence goes on along the minus strand of JBKEBV010000108.1, from coordinate 4,614 downwards.
TGTACGGCGGTGGGCCGAGCCTGGAGGACTTCATGGCCCAGACGCCGCTCATTGTCGGGTCCCCCGACCAGGTGATCGAGCGCACCCTCGGCTTTCGGAACTACGTCGGCGACTACCAGCGCCAACTGTTCCTCACCGACCATGCTGGGCTCCCGCTGCCGGTCGTCCTCGAGCAGATCGAGATGCTCGGAACCGAGGTCGTGCCGGTGCTGCGTGCCGAGTTCGCAGCCCTGCGGCCCGCGGGCGTGCCCGACGCGCCGACCCACGCCGCCCTGGTTGCTGCTGCTGGCGCCAGCGAGCCGGACCAGGGCCGGGCGGCGGTTGACGCCTGGACCGGCACCCGCGCGGAGGATGCCCACGCCCCCGCGGCCGAACGCTGGTGAACCCGACCACACCGACGAGAAAGGTGAACCGATGACCACACCCCACACCCCAACCCGCATCGCTGTGGTGAGCGCCGGCCTGCGGGCCCCTTCGACGACCCGGTCGGTTGCTGAGGCGATCGCGCGGGAACTCCGGGGCGCCGGCGATGAGGTCGACCTCCCCGTGATCGACCTGCGTGACCACGCCCACGCCGTCGTCGACGCCCTCCTCACCGGATTTCCCGCCGGGCCACTGGTCGAGGTTGTCGAGCAGACCTACGCCGCCGACGCCCTGGTGGTGGTCACCCCGACCTTCGCGGGCAGTTACGCCGGCCTGTTGAAATCCTTCGTCGACATCCTCGAGCCGGATCGCCTCCGGGGCAAGCCGGTACTCCTGGCGGCGACCGGCGGGACCGAGCGGCATTCGCTGATGCTCGAGTTCGCGCTGCGCCCGTTGGTGGTGCAGGTCGGGCTGCGCCCGGTTCCCACCGCGGTCTTCGCGGCCACGGCCGACTTCGCCTCAGGGGCTGAGGGTGGGCTCGCGGCGCGGATCCGTCGGGCTGCCGGTGAGCTTGTCGATGCCCTCAGCGGTCACCGGGAGCAGACGAGTCCGGATCCGTTCGCGCAGGTGACACCGTTCGCTGACCTGCTCCGCTGAGCTCTTCGGGGAGCTGTCGGGCTGATCGACGATGCACGGTGGTTCGCGGTGCTAGAGTCGGGCTCAGGACTTCCGGTCCTGAGCCCACAGGGTTGTTACTGTTCGCAGGCAAGGCCTGAGCTCGGCAAGAGGTGCCGTCGGATACGGCACCGGCTACTTGTCGCGTTCGGCCTTGTTTTTCGTTTCTCGGCACCGATCGCGCGAGGGGACCGCCAGCGAACAGGAGCCAAGGATGACCCAGGCAACCGCGGGCGCGACCGCCCAGGAGGTGCTCGCCTCCGTCGGCGGAGCGGGCAACGTCGCCGACCTGACCCATTGCATGACCCGGCTGAGGTTCAGCCTCACCGATCCCTCCCGGGCCGACCGCGTCGGGTTGGAGAAGATCGACGGGGTGATCTCGGTGATCGAGTCCGGCGGCCAACTCCAACTGGTCATGCCCGATCAGGTGAACGACATCTACGACGAACTCGCCCCGGTGGTGGCCGCCGCTGACCAGACCTCCTCGTCCGGAGCGCCGTCCGGGATCCTCGGACGCGCGGTCGATGTCATCACCGCCATCTTCACCCCGATCATTCCCGCGCTGGCCGGTGCCGGCGTCCTGAAGGGGCTGCTCATCCTGCTCAGCACGATCGGTTGGTTGGCTGACGGCGGCGGGGTCTACCAGGTGCTGTGGGGGGTGGCCGATGCCATGTTCTACTTCCTCCCGATCATGCTCGCGGTCACCACCGCCCGCCGGTTCAAGGCTGATGCCTTCGTGTCGGTGACCGTGGCCGGTGCACTCATCTATCCACCGCTGATGGAGGCGATGGCCGGAGAGGAACCCCTCAGCTTCCTCGGGTTGCCGCTGCTGCCGGCGTCCTACGCGTACTCGGTCATCCCGGTCATCGTGGCCATCTGGGCGCTGTCGTTGCTGGAGCGGTGGCTCACCCGGGTCATCCCCAGGCCGATCCGGCTGTTCACCGTGCCGCTGATCTGCTTCATCATCATCACCCCGCTGACCTTCCTGGTGTTCGGTCCGCTCGGGACGACGGTCGCCACCTGGCTGGCCGAGGGGGTTATGGCCCTGTACGGACTCAGCCCGTTGGTGGCCGGGTTCGTGACCTCGGGGCTGTGGCAGGTCCTGGTGATGTTCGGGCTCCACTGGGGCTCGATGCCGATCATCTTCAACAACCTCTCCCAGTTCGGCTATGACGTGCTGCTCCCGCTCACCGGACCGGCTGTCTTCGGCCAGGCCGGCGCGGCCCTGGCTGTCGCGCTGAAGACCAGGAACGCCCGGATGCGGTCGGTCGCGGGCGCGGCGGCGACCTCTGCGCTGTTCGGCATCACCGAGCCAGCCATCTACGGCGTCACCCTGCGGCTCCGGCGTCCCTTCGTCGCCGGGTCCCTCGCCGCTGCGTTCGGCGGTGCGATCGCCGGTGCCGGTGGTGCCCAGGCCCTCGCAGTGGCCCCGGCATCGATCGCGAGCCTTCCCATCTTTCTGGGGCCGGGCTTCGTCGCCTACCTGATCGGTTGTGGTGTCGCCCTGGTGCTCGGTCTGGTCCTCACCTGGTTCTCCCGCTTCGTCGATGAGGCGACTCCCGCGCCCGCCCAGCCGGCTGGGGACACCCGCGACGAGGTGCTCGGCGCCGTGGTCGCTGGCACTGTCGTCCCACTGGACGCGGTCAGCGACAAGGCCTTCGCCCGCGGGGCCCTCGGCTCCGGGGTGGCGATCCGCCCGGAGGCTGATGAGATCCGCGCTCCCGCGGCCGGCACAGTGGTGACCAGCCCGGATATGAAACATGCCCTCGGAATGCGGACCACCCAGGGTGCGGAGGTCCTGATCCACATCGGGATCGACACCGTCAGACTCGACGGCGAGCACTTCACGACCCACTACAGCCAGGGCCAGCGCGTGGAGGCGGGGGACCTGCTGGTCAGCATGGACCGTGCCGCGATCACCGATGCCGGCTACGACACCACCGTCATTGTCACCATCACCAACAGTGCGACCTACACCACCGTCGCCCCGACCCAGGCCAGCCAGATCACCCCAGCCCAGCCGTTGCTCACGGTTGTCGGCTGACCCGAAAGGACCTCACCGATGGAATACCGTTCCGACCAGATCACCCCGTTCCCCGCCGACTTCCTGTGGGGAGCAGCCTCCTCGGCCTTTCAGGTGGAAGGTGCTGCCGAGCTTGACGGGAAGAAGTTGTCCACCGTCGACCTCAACACCCGGCGCAAGCCGGGGCGGGCGAGCTCCGATGTCGCCGCCGACCACTACCATCGCTTCCGCGAGGATGTGGCCCTGATGGCGGAGGCAGGCTTCAGTTCCTACCGCTGCTCGCTGTCCTGGCCGCGGCTGCTTCCCGACGGCGCGGGGGCGGTCAACGGCCAAGGAGTCGCGTTCTACCACCAGCTGATCGATGAACTGCTGGCCCACCAGATCACGCCGATCGTGACGCTGTTCCACTACGACCTGCCGCTCGCCCTTCAGGAGAAGTACCGCGGGTGGCACTCCCGGCAGGTCATCGACGACTTCGCTGAGTACTGCCGGCTGGTCTTCACCGAGTACGGGGACAAAGTTCCCTACTTCCTCACCCTCAACGAGCAGAACATGCAGATCGTCTACGGCGACTGGCTCGGCCTGGCCGATCGCGGGGTTGAGGACTTCCGCCGTTCCCAGTGGCAGATCAACCACATCATGAATCTGTGCCACGCCACCGCGGTCAGGCTGTGCCGGGAACTGGCGCCCGCGGCGAAGATCGGGCCGGTCCCCGGGTATGTCCCGCTGTACCCGGCCTCGCCGCGGCCAGAAGACGTCCTGGCCGCGCTGAATGCCGATGAGGTCACCCAGAAGTTCTGGCTCGACACCTGGGTGCACGGGGAGTACTCGACGTTCCAGTGGAAATACATGACCGACCGTGGCCTCGCCCCCGAGATCGTCGACGGCGACCTGGAGCTGATGAAGTCGGCCCCGGTCGATTTCATCGCGATCAACAATTACCGCTCGAATGTCGCCGCCCACTGCGGTCTCGACGAGGAGCCGCGCGCCATCGGGCTCAACAAGGACGGTGTGCCCGGCCAGTTCGTCTACCCGAAGGTTCCCGGCGTGTTCCAGCAGACGGTGAACCCGCACCTGGCGATGACCGACTGGGACTGGGAGATCGACCCGATGGGGCTGCGGTTCTCGTTGCGGGACGTCTACAACCACTACCGGCTCCCGCTGATGATCACCGAGAACGGATTCGGCGCCTACGACACCCTCAGCCCCGACGGCACGGTCCACGATCCCTACCGGATCGAGTATCTGAAGGCCTGCATCGAGCAGGTGCAACTCGCCATCACGGATGGGGTTCCGGTGTTCTCCTACAACCCGTGGAGCTTCACCGATCTCATCTCGACGGGCAACGGGATCTCCAAGCGGTACGGACTGGTCTATGTTGATCGGGACGAGGATGACCTGCGGACGCTCGACAGGATCAGGAAGGACTCCTTCTTCTGGTACCAGCGCGTCGTGACCAGCCACGGCCGTGAGGGTCTGTGGGAGTAGACCAGTCGTCGCGGGGGGGCACCCACTGACCCCCCCCACCCCCCCACGGGGGCCCCAAGCGCAAC
>JBKEBV010000095.1:0-5262 GCA_047973315.1 Propioniciclava sp. | reverse complement strand
GTCCCAGTGGCCGGTTTACCCATACCGCCCGCGCCACGGTCACTGGGGCGTCGTAGCGAGTAGCGTCCGGGCCGGTGACTCCTCTCCCCACCGGCCCGGTCGCCGCGTTCGGGCCCGGGTGGGCCCGCGCCGGCGACGGTCGCCCGGATCTGCCGGGCGACCTCTGGGAGTCGGGTCGGGTCGGGTCGGGTGACGGTCAGGTGACGGTCTGCCGGCCCTGTAGGGCCCGGCCGAGGGTCAACTCGTCGGCGTATTCCAGATCGCCGCCCACCGGCAGACCGGATGCGAGACGGCTGACCGTCACCTCGAAGGGCTCCAGCACCTTGCTGGCGATGAAGGCAGCCGTGGTCTCACCCTCGAGGTTCGGGTTGGTGCACAGGATCACCTCGGTGATCGGCTCCTGGGCGATGCGGAGGGCCAGCTCCCGGATCTTCAGCCGCTCCGGTCCGATGCCCTCGAGGGGATTGATGGCGCCCAGCAGGACGTGATAGCGGCCCTTGAACGCCCCCGTCTTCTCGATGGCCGCGATGTCGGTGGGTTCCTCGACCACGCACAGGACCGCGTCGTCGCGGTCCGGGTCGGCACAGATGCGGCACTCGGCGCCCTCCGAGACGTTGAAGCAGCGCTCGCAGAAGGCCACCGTCCGTTTCATGGTCGTGATGGCGTCGGCCAGACGGGTGGCGTCGACCGTGTCGGCCTTCAACAGGTGGAAGGCGATGCGCTGGGCCGACTTGGGACCGATCCCGGGCAGACGGCCGAGTTCGTCGATCAGGACCTCGACCGGGCGGGCGTAGGCGCTCACGGGGAACGGCTCAGCCCGGTTCGGATCCGCCGCCGAGCAGCCCGCCGAGGCCGCCGAGGCCGGGGAGCTGGAGATTGTCCATGGCCCCGGCCTGCAGCCGGCTCACCTGACCGGTGGCGTCACGCACCGCGGCGAGCACCAGTTCCTCCAGCATCTCGACGTCGTCGGGGTCGACGACGTCGGGGGCGATGGTCACCCGCCGGAACTCCCCGGCGCCGGTGACCTCCACGGTCACCTTTCCGCCACCGGCGGTGCCGGTGAGGCTCTGGGTGGCCTGCTCGGCCTGGGCGTTGGCCAACTGTTGCTGCATGGCCTCGGCCTGGGCCAGCAGCTGGTTGAGGTCGAATCCGCCGTCACTCACGGTGATCTCCTGTCGGTCAGTCGGTTGGGTTGTCGATGACCTGCGAACCGGGGAAGGCCCGGGTCAGCCGGTCGACTCCGGTGCCAGTGTGGTCGGTGGCATCGTCGAGCTGGTCGATCGGGCCGATGTCGTCGGCCTCGTCCTGATCGGACGGTGAAGGCCGATGGTGCCGGGGTTTCGCCGGGTCGACCGGGGCGGTGGACTCGTCGTCGACCACCACTTCGACACTGACCGGGCCCCCGAAATGGGCCGACAGGGCCTGTTCGACCTCGCCGGTCACCTCCCGGCAGCGGTCGCGGTGGATGCCGTTCGGTACGCCGAACCGGATGGTGGAGTCGGTGACGTCGAGAACCCGGCCGCCCTTGAAGCGCACCCGCGCCCGCTGGGAGAGATCGTCGAGCTGTTCGGCCAGGGCCGCGGTCGCCGATGTGAGGTCGATGGTGACCGGAGCCGGGGAGGACGACGCGGCCGGTGCCGACGGTTCGTCCGGGGCGGATCGCGGTGGCGGACCGGACGGATCGGGGGCGGTGTCCGCGCTGGGCCCGGCCGGTGGCCGGTCGGTATGGCCGTTCGTGGCCGGTTCCGTGATGGGGACCGGACGCCGACCGGGACGGCGGCGAGGTGGGGGAGGGGGCTCGTCCCCGCCGGCTCCGGGCGGTGCCGCTCGTCGGGTCGGCGCGGCCGCCGGCTCCTCGGCCGGGGCGGGGGGGCTCGGATCGGGGGCCGGGGACCCCGCTGGGGCCGCTGGTGTGCTCGGGGCTGTCGCCGTGCTCGGGGCTGCCGCCGTGCTGGGAGCCGTCGGTGTGTTGTCCGCGGTGTTCGGCGGGCCGGAGGGTCGGGCCAGCAGTTCGGCGACCTGTCGCTCGAGCTGATCGATCCGGGCCACCAGGGCGTCGGGTGAGCGGTCCAGCTCCGCCCGGGTGAGTCGGAGCAGGGCCACCTCGAGGGGGACCCGAGGGTCGGGGGCCTGGCGCATGTCGACCAGCGCGGTGCCGATCAGTTCGAGCGACCGGGTGACCGCGGCGGGGCCCAACGTCGACCCGACCTGCTGGGCCAGTTCCTGGCCCCGGTCGTTCAGGTGGGCCAGCGACGCGCCCATCGAGGCGAGGAAGGCGTTGCGGAGCAGGGCGAGGGTGTCCTCGCCGATGGTCCGGGGCTCCCGCCCGATCTCGAGACCTTCCTGGACGGCGGCGATCGCCGCGCCCGGGTCGTGGTCGCCCACGGCCTGCAGTACCGAGGCAGCCACATCGTCGCCTCGGGGGACCCCGCCGGCCGCGGCCACCAGGTCGAGGGCGGAGAGGGTGTCACGGGCCGACCCGCCGCCCTGGCGGAGCACGTAGTCGATGGCGTCGTCGTCGACGTCGAGACCGGCGTCGGCGATGACGAACCGGACGTGGTCGGCCAAGACCTCCGCGGGAAGCAGATGGAACTCGAAGTGTTGGGAGCGGCTGCGGATGGTGGGCACCACCTTCTGCGGCTCAGTGGTGGCCAGCACGAACACGACGTGGGGGGGTGGTTCCTCGAGGGTCTTGAGCAGGGCGTTCTCGGCGCCCGAACTCAACATGTGGACCTCGTCGAGGATGTACACCTTGGTTCGACCGGGGGAGCCGAGATGGACCTTCGAGATCAGATCGCGGATGTCGTCGACCTTGTTGTGGGAGGCGGCGTCGAGCTCGTGCAGATCGAACGATGTGCCCTCTTCGATGGCCCGACAGCTGGCGCACTCGCAGCACGGTTCCCCGCCCTGCAGGTTCTCACAGTTCAGGGCCTTGGCCAGGACCCGGGCGGTGGATGTCTTGCCGGTGCCGCGGGGCCCGCTGAACAGGTAGGCGTGGCCATGGCGACCTTCGGCCACCGCGGTTCGCAGGGCCATGGTGACGTGGGGTTGGCCCAGGACCTCGGCGAACGTACGCGATCGGTAGCGCCGGTAGAGCGATTGGTAGGCCACGATGTGAAGCCTATCCGCCGTCCCGCGCCGCCCCCGGACGGCCAACGCGGGTTGGCCGTCGCCGGGGCAGGCGGCAAAACGGCATCTGCTCTCGCAAGTGATGGCCAGGCGACCTGCGGCACACGATCGGAATCGCTGAGAGCTGCTGCCTTCCGGCCCTGACTCGGTTCACGAGCTACCGTTGCACAGGACCCGGCCATCACCTGCCAGAGCAGATGCGACGTCCGCTATCCTATCGCCTTCGGTGCCTGGGTCGGACGGTCCCGTCCGGCTCGATGCTGGCACCGGGCAAGCCGGGAGGAGTGCGAGAGCGGCCGAATCGGCACGCTTGGAAAGCGTGTGACTCGCAAGGGTCCGTGGGTTCGAATCCCACCTCCTCCGCAAATCTGGAAGAGAATGTTTCTTGTTCGAACCCCATGATCTCGTCTACACGAACGGGTTGACGATGGTGACGCCTCGAAGCGTTGACCCAGTATTGAGATCCTCGGTCAGAATCTCTGTGCATCCGCTGGCCGCAGCGGCCTCAAGTATCAGTGAATCCCAGTAGCTCAGTTGGTGTCGCTCAACGGTTGAGCCGGCGGCCAAGACCAGCTCGGCGTCGATCGGCACGACCGACAGGTCCGCAAATGAGCGAACGGCTGCAACGGCATCCGCGGTCGACAGTGGAGTGGCAAGCTTGCGGGTGACAACGACAAAGAACTCACCGAGGACCTGACTGCTCAGCACCAGGCTGGCCGACTCGTCGGCGATGACGGCACGGGCTCGCTGCTGTTTGTCCTTATCTGCTTTGTCGTAGAGGTACACAAGGATGTTGGTGTCGAGAAATCGTCTCACGAAGAGGTGCCCGCTCGGCGTCAGCGATCGTGGAGGGATTCGCGATCCCACGAGCGGCCCTCAGGGCCACTCGAACTGCTCGCACCGTCAGCTAGGGCGAGAATGCGGGATCGCGCTGCCGAGTCACCGGGGGTGACGAGACGTTCGAGATAGTCGCGGACGAGCTGGTTTACCGAGGTTCCGTTGGCTGCGGCTCGTTCGCGCGCTCGGCGGAGCATGTCGTCGTCGATCGACAAGGTCAGGTTGGCCATGATGACCAGTGTAGCACGGGTCCGTGTAGCACGATGCTCGGGGTTCATGCTCGTAGTTGGGGTTGCCGCCTCGACCCAAGAGTCCACTGGTTCAGGGGTTCGAACTTTGTCGCATTAGGACCGCTGAGAGATGCCAGGTCGCAACGCTGTGGCGGGCGTGAGCCCGCTGAGCGGCTCGGGCGGGTGATTGCCATCTTGATAGCCACCCGGAGGCTTCGCCGAGTGGTCTGCACCTGGGGCCGACACAGCCCGTAGCTGGTGAAGCACGGCGAGTTCAAGGGGTGACGTCTACACGTTGGGGTGGGGTCTCCACCGGTCAGAGGGTGATGGCGGGCATGATGCCCGCTGCTCGGTACCGCCAACCCTGGGAGTCTGGTGGCCCGGATCGACTTCGACACCGCGGATCTCACCTCGCTCGGGGCCGCGCTGGACACCCTGGCTGATCCTCGCAGGCCGCGGGGGTGCGTCACAGCTTCACGACCACATTGATGCTGGTCGCCTGCGCGACCCTTGCTGGCCACAAGAGCATCGTCGCGATGAGCGAGCGGGCTGACGCCGTATCCCAAGAGGTGCCCGGACACCTTGATGCTCGGATTTCGCCTTCCACCGGGAACGGATCCCACCGAGCTACGCCACCATCCGGAGGGCACTACTCACCGTTGACGTTGAGGAACTTGACCCGATTGTCACCACCTGGGACGCCGCCCTGGCAGGCACACGTTTCCCTGCTCGGTACCCGGCAATAGGGGCCGGGTTCGCGTGGACGTCGAACCGGGCAGATCGGCGGCGTCGAGGTCGGCGCGACGTAGATCGGCATTCGTCAGGCGGGGAGGTCCCTATGTCGGATCCGTCTACGATACCGTCACCAACATCCGGTGGCCCACAAGGGCGTGGCTCGAAGGGTCGGCTACCGTGTATCAATGGCTACCTCGGCAGCGTCCCGTTGGGTGGTGGGGTTCCGAGGCTGATGCTCGGTGTGGTCAGGTTTCGAGTTCGGCCTGACGGGGGTCAGTGTCGCGCGGTGTGTTGAGTTCTGCCATCGAGGCTTCGGAGAGGTAGCGGCGAG
>JBKEBV010000236.1:0-14951 GCA_047973315.1 Propioniciclava sp. | reverse complement strand
GGGTTCCGTTCTCCGGAAACGCCAACTGGCCCGACGGAGAAATCGCCACCGCACCGGTGGAGAATCAGGTCAACGGTGTCATCACGTTTCCGGGTGACTTCTGGTTCGCCGGGGTGCGGGTCACGGACCTGGAGCTCGAGTTCTCCGACGGCCGAGTGGTGGGAGAGTCCGCGCGTCGGGGCATTGCGTTCGTCCGGGCGCTTCTGGACACCGACGAGGGGGCGCGCTACGTCGGAGAGCTCGGCATCGGAACAAACGCTGCCTTGAGCACGATGACCGGCGACTTGCTCATCGATGAGAAGATCCTCGGCACTGCGCACATCGCACTGGGTCGCGCCTACCCCGAATGCGGCGGAGTGAACTCCTCGGCTGTGCACTGGGACATCGTCAAGGACCTCCGAGACGGAGGATCGCTGCGCGTCGATGACACCTGCCTCATCCGAGACGGCCTCGTGACCGAGGAACTGCGGAGGGCGTCCGTGGGGCACCGCCAGCAGGGCGCTCCGCGCCCCGCACCGTGAAGACCGGTGCGGGGCAGCAGGGTGAGCGGTTGACCCTCGTGGTTGTCAGGCGGCGTCAGAGGACTCGGAGGCGCCCTCGATGACGTGGCTGGATGCTCCCCGGGTGACCTGGACCTTGCGGGGCTTGGCCTGACCCGGCGCATCAACCAAATCCAGCTCGCTCTGAGCGACCTGTCCCGCGACAAGACCCAAGCGATGACCTCCAACCGGCACCTCGACATGGCATCCTTGCAACCGCGATCCGTCGACTCCAGACAACGAAATGACCGCAAGCCTCGCGCTCACAATCTGTGAGGCACCAGCTCACACCTCGCGCTCACTTCTCAATGAGGCACCTCGGAGGGCCGTTCAGCCTGTGGCCGGCTGCCGCGCTGCGGCGGCGCGATTCCACCGCGCCGGGGCCCGGAGCAGGCGACTTTCCGTGGGACGGCGTCCCGTCCGGCACGCGCGGGTTGCGCCGAGGACGGCTGCCGGGGCCGCCGGCGGTGGCCGCTGCTCCCGCGGGGGTGAGGTCAGGATGGCGACCCTCGGCTGTTCGGGGTTTAGCATGGGGCGGGTGCAGACCGGAGAACTCCTCGGCGGTCGCTATCGTCTCGGCGAGCCGTTGGGGCGTGGCGCGATGGGTCATGTGTTCGCCGCCACCGACGAGCGCCTGGAGCGCCGGGTCGCGGTGAAGACGGTCGACCTCGCCCAAGCGACCGATCCGCAGATGTCCGAGCGGTTCCGGCGGGAGGCCATCGCGACGGCGAGGCTGAACCACCCGAACATCGTGACCATCTTCGATGCCGGAATCCAGGCGAGCACCGCCTACCTGGTGATGGAACTCCTTCCCGGCAAACCGCTCTCCCAGGTCGTGCGCGAGCAGGGTCCGCTCGCGGTGGACGTCGCGGTCCGGGTGGCCGATCAGGTGGCCCGCGCCCTCGAGGCGACCCATGCGATCGGGGTCGTCCACCGCGACATCAAGCCGGGCAACATCATGATCGACGGTGGCACGGTGACGCTGCTCGACTTCGGGATCGCCCAGGTCGCGCTCGAGGCTGACACCGCCATGACCGCGCCCGCGACGACGCTGGGTACCGCCGCCTACATGTCCCCCGAGCAGGCCCGGGGCGAGCGTGCCACCCCGGCCTCGGATGTCTATGCGCTCGCGGGTGTGCTCATGGTGATGCTGACCGGTCAGCCGCCCTTCCCCGGGGAGAATCCCATTGCCGTGCTCCACCGGCAGATCAGTGATCCGGCGCCGAGACTCAGCACGCGGCGCTCCGATGTCCCCGGCACCCTCGACGACCTCGTCGCGCGCATGCTCGCCAAGGATCCGGCCGCCCGTCCCGACACCGCCCGGGTGGTGGTCGCGCTCGACCATCTGCGCGGGAACCTCGGTCGGCCGAGGTCGGCGGCGGTGGCCGCGACCGCTGTGGTGGCACCGGCCGCCTTCCCCGGACCCCCGGCCGCCACCGCGGTGATGCCGACTCCTCCGCCGCCCGCGCCGCCGCAGAGGCCGCCGTCGGGGAACCGCCCGGCACCCGTGCCACCGCCGCCACCGCCTGCCGCCAGCGGCAAGCGAGCCGACGCTTCCGGGTACCGCCGCGCCGCGCTGTGGATCTCGGTGATCATCGCCGTTCTGCTCGGCGTCGCGGTGATCTGGGCGCTCGGGGGCCAGTTCCTCGCCGGGCTGTCCGCGCCGAACCCGAGGACCTCGTTCGAACCCACCACCGATGTACCCGAACCCAGCCGCGAACCGACCGGACTGCCGACGCTTCCGTTGCCGACGATCTCCATCCCGCCGGTGGAGGACACCGCGGTGGTCGCCGCGCTCGAGGGGGTCGATATGGCCATCGGGACGATCGACACCGTCCGGTCGGCTGAGGCCGCCCAGGCCGCCAGCACGTTGTCCGATGCGTGGGCGTACACCAGTGCCGCGGTGATGGCCGGCGACGATCCCGGGACAGCCCTGGCCGACTTCAGCGCGGTCGTGGCCGACCATGAGGACGCGGGTGCGATCAGCTTCGCTGAGGCGACGACGATTCAGGTGGCCGTCGCGGCCGTGGAGGCACTCATCTGAGACGCAACGGCCACCAGCGTTGTTGCGGCCGCGGCCCGGGCCTGTGGTTCAGCCCTCGCGCTGACCCCGGTAGTCGCGCAACAGCCAGGGCAACTCCGTCTGGACAGCATCGACCCCGAGGTCGAACAGGCGCGACCAGGCGGCTGACGGGCTGCGCGTGACACAGCGCTCGTCATCGTGGCCGCCGAACAGCGGGATCCCGGTGGTCAGGGTCTCGGAGTTGACCCACACCAGCAGCCCGGAGCGTCGGATCCCGTCGATGACGGTGTCATCGAGCCAGGGGCTCTCGTCATCGTGAGCGATCAACTCCACACCCACGAGGTTGACCTCGGGGTCGTCGAGCGGCAGCGAACTGAGTTCCTGCGGCGTCGAGCAGATGGCGAGCGTCGGATAGGGCGTGCGGTGCTGGCGCAACGCCTTGATGGCCGACTGTTCCCAACTGGGAACCTTGACGATGAGCTGGTCGGTCATCTGCAGGCCGTCCAGCACCCGGAGCAGGGTCGGCCACCGCCACCAGGACCGGTCAAGGGCGAAAACGACCCGATGGCCCTTGAAGTCTCCCAGCAGGGTGGCGAGTCGCTCCACCGGGGCGCGCCGTCCCGGGCGGTCCTTCCAGTGGTAGGTCAGCTGGCCGATCTCGGCGGCGGTGAGCGTCTGCAGGTTCCGGGGCTCCCCCAGATACTCCTCCTCGAACCCGTCGTGAAAGGCGTAGAAGATGTTGTCCACCGAACTGGAGACGTCGATCTTCACCACGTCAGCGCCCGACAGCAACGCGGCCCGGACGGCGTCGCTGGTGTTGGAGGGGATGCTGCCCACCGCAACGCCGGCGTGGGACACGACCAGGGGTCGGTGCTGCTCGCTCAGGTGGTTGATGAGGGCGTTGACAGTCTCGTGTGAGGGGTCTCCGGACAACGTCACTCCTTGGCCCGCCAGTGGGCGGTGAGCCGATAGCGCCGGATCTGAGTGTACTGGTCCGAAGCCCCCTGCCGCCCCGGAAACGGTGTGACAGGATGGTTTCACCGCTGGAGAAGGAGAGACGTCGATGCCCGAGTTCCGCTATGAGGACATGCTGCCGATCGGGGCCGATGACACCCCGTACCGCCTGGTGACCACCGAGGGCGTCAGCACCGTCGCCGGTCCCGACGGGCGCACCTTCCTCAGCGTCGAACCTCAGGTCCTCGAACGGCTCGCCGAGGTGGCGATGCACGACATCGCCCACTACCTGCGCCCCGCCCACCTGGCCCAGCTGCGGGCCATCCTCGACGATCCTGAGGCGTCGGAGAACGACAGGTTCGTCGCCCTCGATCTGCTCAAGAACGCCGCCATCTCGGCCGGCGGTGTGCTTCCCATGTGTCAGGACACCGGCACCGCGATCATCATGGGCAAGCGCGGCCAGCATGTGCTCAGCGAAGGGACCGACGAGCGGGCGCTCAGCCGCGGCGTCTACGACGCCTACACCCAGCTGAATCTGCGCTACTCGCAGAACGCGCCGCTGACGATGTGGGAGGAGAAGAACACCGGGTCGAACCTGCCCGCCCAGATCGAGCTCTACGCCGACACCCTTCCCGGACACGAGACCAGCTACAAGTTCCTGTTCATGGCCAAGGGAGGCGGTTCGGCCAACAAGAGTTTCCTCTTCCAGGAGACCAAGGCCGTGCTCAACGAGCAAGCCATGATGCGGTTCCTCGACGAGAAACTCCGTGGCCTGGGAACCGCAGCCTGCCCGCCCTACCACTTGGCCATCGTGGTGGGGGGAACCTCGGCCGAGTTCGCCCTGAAGACCGCCAAGTACGCCTCGGCCAAGTACCTCGACACCCTTCCCGGTGAGGGATCACTCAGCGCGCACGGGTTCCGTGACCGCGAGTTGGAGGAGAAGGTCCTCGAACTCACCCGCAACTTCGGCATCGGCGCCCAGTTCGGGGGCAAGTACTTCTGCCACGACGTCCGAGTGATCAGGCTTCCCCGCCACGGGGCGTCCCTTCCGGTCGCCATCGCCGTCTCATGCTCCGCCGATCGCCAGTGTCTGGCGAAGATCACCCCCGAGGGCGCCTTCATTGAGCGCCTCGAAACCGATCCGGCGCAGTATCTCCCCGATGTCGTCGACGCTGACCTCGACGCCGAGGCGGTCGGGGCCGGATCGACGGGCAAGGGTGCTGCGGTGAGGATCGATCTGAGCAGGCCGATGGCTGCGGTCCTGGCCGAACTCAGCCGTCATCCGGTCAAGACCCGGCTGTCGCTCACCGGAACGCTCGTCGTCGCCCGCGACATCGCCCACGCCAAGATCAAGGAGCGCCTCGACGCCGGTGAGGAGATGCCGCAGTATCTGAAGGACCATCCCGTCTACTACGCCGGGCCGGCCAAGACGCCCGAGGGGATGGCGTCAGGTTCCTTCGGGCCCACCACTGCGGGTCGGATGGACTCCTACGTCGAGCAGTTCCAGGCAGCCGGTGGGTCGATGGTCATGCTCGCCAAGGGCAACCGGAGCAAGCAGGTCACCGACTCCTGCGCCACCCATGGCGGCTTCTACCTCGGATCCATCGGGGGCCCTGCCGCCCGACTGGCCCAGGACTGCATCACCTCGGTCGAGGTGCTGGAGTACCCGGAGTTGGGCATGGAGGCTGTCTGGAAGATCGAGGTGAAGGACTTCCCGGCCTTCATCGTCGTCGACGACAAGGGCGACGATTTCTTCGCCGAGGTCACCAAGCCGGTGCTGCTCCAGGTGCAGACGAGGGCGGGCGCAGCGCGGTGAGGGCGGGCACGGTGGTCTCGGGTGTCTCTGGCCTGCCCCGTAGCTGGCGCACAGGTTCGTCACAGGAAGCGGGCCGACGGTTGACCCATGACAGCCACGCTTCCCCCGCAGCACGCCACCCGGATCACCCCGGGAACCGGTCGGAGCGTGCTGGCTGAGCGGTACCGGGCTCAGCATCGCCGTCGGGCTTTCGGGCAGGACGCGCTCTATGTGACCGCCTGGTTGACGGTTGCCTTCCCGCTGGCCTTCTGGCTGCACGATGGCGGCTGGGCGGCGATGACGGCTTCGCTGGCCGGGTTGATGACCGGCGTGGGCATTCTGTGCGGGTTGGTTGCCACGTCGGCGATGATGATCATGCTGTGGCTCTCGGCCCGCGTTCCGGTCATCGACCGCACCATCGGTCACGACCGGGCGCTGGCCCTCCACAAGGATCTGGGCCAGTGGACGTTCGTCGGCCTGCTGCTCCACGGCAGCTACCTGGTGATCGGCTACGCGCTCGCCGACCACATCACCCCGACCGCCGAGTTGGCTGCGCTGTGGGGAATCGGCGATGTCGCCCTGGCCGTCATCGCGATCGGACTGTTCGCAGTGGTGGCGATCTCCTCCGTCGCGGCTGCTCGGCGCCGGCTGGGGCACGAGGTGTGGCAGGCCATCCACCTGGCCACCTACGCGGCGATCCTGATCGCGCTCCCGCACCAGTTCACCGTGGGCGGGCTCTTCGCCGAGGGACCGGCTCGCTGGGCCTGGCTGGCGATGTGGGGCGCGACCTTCTTCGTCATCATCGCCTGGCGGATCTTCCTTCCGCTGTTCACCTCGTGGGAGCACCGCCTGGTGGTTGATCGCGTCATCCAGGAGACCGCCGACACCGTCAGCATCGAACTCCGTGGGGTGCATCTGGACCGCCTCGACGCGCGGGCGGGCCAGTTCCTGAACTGGCGATTCCTCGCCCGGGGTCTGTGGTGGCACCAGCATCCGTTCTCGCTGTCGGCGGCACCGCGGCGTGATCGGCTGCGGATCACCGTCCGGGAACTCGGCGAGGGAACCCGTCGCCTCGCCACGACGCTGAAGCCCGGAACCCGGGTGATGATCGAGGGACCCTACGGCGTGTTCACCGAGTCCGCCCGGACCTCGCCCGATGTGGTCATGGTCGCCTTCGGGATCGGCGTCGCGCCGGTGCGCTCCCTGCTGGAGGAGACCGGATTCGAGCCCGGCCATGCCACCGTCATCGTCCGTGCGGGCGCGGCTGCCGATCTTGCTCACCTGCCCGAGCTCACCGCATGGTGTGAGGCGCGGGGGGCGCGTCTCCACATCATCACCGGCCACCGCGGAAGCCGGGCCGATGCCTCGACGTCCTGGTTGCCGGACAGCCATGCCGGCCTGTCACTGGCCGATCTGGCCGGACCGCTGGCGCAGGCGGACCTGTACATCTGCGGCCCCGAACAGGCGACCCGGGCGGTCATCGCCGAGGCGAAACGGTCCGGTGTCAGCGACGAGCGCATCCACCACGAGGCGTTCACCTGGTGAGAAGGTTCGCATCCGGACCTCAGCGGCGTCACAGCGCGCCCACAGCGACCGGCCGCAGGCTGGCACCAGACCCGCGATCAACACAAGAAAGGCACCACGATGAGCACCAGGGCCAAGACGGCGGCAGCGCTCGCCTCCCTCGGGGTGCTGGGGATCGGCTGGGCCACCGCGACAGCCTCGGGCGACACCCTCGCCCTGAACCCCACCACCTCCGGGTCCACCGACACCACCGAGCGGCCGACGAGTCCCGACAACTCCGCTTCCCCGGCCCCCCGTTCGACCCCCTCCTCGGACGCGACCTCGACGGCGGCCACCGCCGCCTACGCCGACGGCACCTATACCGGAACCACCGAGACGCACCGGTTCGGGAGCGTCACGGTCACCACGACCATCGTCGGCGGCGCGATCAGCGACGTCTCGGCCCAGGTGGTCAGCGACGGCGACCATCACTCTGACCGGATCAATGCCCAGGCGGTCCCGATGATGCGCGATGCGGTGATCAGCGCCAACAGCGGCGACGTCAGTACCATCTCGGGGGCGACCTACACCACGCGTGCCTACCTGTCCTCGCTGCAGTCGGCGTTGGATCAGGCGGCGTCATGAGCGCACGGTTCGTCTTCGTTGCGATGGGAACCGTGGTGAGCCTCACCACGGTCGACCCGATCAGCCGTGCCGTCGAGGACGCCGTGCTGACGTCCTTCGTCGCGCTCGAGGAGCGATTCAGCCTGTGGCGCGACGACACCGAGGGCGCCCGGTTCGCGCGCCGCGAGATCACGCTGGCGCAGGCGTCGCCGCAGTTCCGGACGGTCTACGACGAGGCGGTCACCTGGCGACTCGCCACCGGCGGTGCCTTCACCCCCCACCGACCCGACGGGAGCGTCGACCTGTCCGGCATCGTCAAGGCTCAGGCCGTTGCCGACGCCGGCGCGGTCCTTCAAGGCGCGGGGGTGCCGGGCTGGTGCCTGAACGCGGGTGGAGACATCCTCACCGCTGGGGCCCGGGCCGACGGGCGCCCCTGGGTGGCGGGAATCGTCGATCCCCGGGACCGGACCCGGTTGTTCAGCCAGGTCACCTGTGGACCGGACCGGTGGGCGGTCGCCACGTCGGGAACCGGCGAGCGCGGTGAGCATGTTTGGCGCGTCGGCGCTGAGGAGACCTTCATCCAGGTCACGGTGAGCTCGGCCGACATCGTCACAGCCGATGTCCTCGCCACCGCGATCCTCGCCGGCGGCCCGGACGCGCTCGCCCGGGCGAGTGAGCTGGCCGATATCGATGTCCTGGCCTGCACGGCCGGGGACCGGGTCTGGGCCACCCCGGCCTTCCGCGCTGCTGCGGTCGCCTGAGGCGTGCGGCGGCCCCGTTCAGCGTCGATCGTCGCGAGGGCGAGCACGCCCCCACTTGGTGAGGCAGGCCGACGATTCTCGTGCTGACCCGTGCGGGTCGTGAGCGGTGGCGATGTCACCGGCCCGGTGCCGAGACCGGGCATCAGGGGCGCTCGCCGGATCGGGCTCAGGTCTCGGGGGTCAGGTCTCAGGGGTCAGGTCAGGGCCCGATCGGGGGGTGCTCCGTCACCCGACTGAGGTTTTCTCAGCCGCAGCACAGTTGACTCTCAGTATGCCCAAGGAATCAGACACCACCTCGCGCGGGCCGGGACGCGTTCCGGCACCGGGCCTTGACCCGGCGATCCGATGGGCGGCCGCGACTGCGGCCGGTGCGGTGCTGCTTGTGTTGCTGCCCGCGGGCGCGGTCGCGACCCTAGGTGACCTGCCGACGCTGTTCGGGGCGAGTGGTCTTCAGTGGGCCGCGGTGGTCGTCATGGCTGCGGCCGCCGGGATTCAGGTGCGTTCGCTGCGCAAACGTTGATCGATCGTCCCGGGCTGTCGGGCGGATCGGGCGATCCGCTCTGCCCGGGCTCACCCAAGGAGGGAGCCCCTCAGAGGTAGTCCTCGAGAGCGCGGAGGAGGGAGTTCTTGGTCTTGCTTCCGGTGATCGAGGAGACGATCGTGCCGTCGACGAAGAGCTGAAGGGTGGGCAACGACATGATCCCCTGCTGAGCCGGCGCCTGCGGATTCGCGTTGGTGTCGATCTTGGCGAAGGTGATCCGGTCGGAGTACTCGGCGGCGAGCTCATCCAGAATCGGGGAGAGCTGCTTGCATGGTGCGCACCAGTCCGCCCAGTAGTCGACCAGAACCGGCTTGGACGAGTTCAGGACGGTCTCGGCGAACGTTGCGTCGGTGACTTCGGTGACGGACCCCATCGTTACCTCTCTGTTTCTCAGCTGGGGACAGCACTCTAACCGGTCGAGCTGACATTCCAGACATCGCCCCCGCCGCGTCGGTGCTCGGGGGTTGACGGCGGGTCCGCGCCGCTCTAGATTGATATGAATCGTTTCATACATCCGAGGAGGGATGATGGCTCTCGACGATGCGGCCCTCGCCACCCTGGCCACTTTCGAGATCGAGGTGCCCAGTTGGGCCTACGGGAACTCCGGTACCCGCTTCAAGGTCTTCACCACCCCGGGGACCCCCCGGGACCCCTACGAGAAGGTCGCCGACGCCGCCACCGTGCACGAGTTCACCGGGCTCGCGCCGTCGGTGGCCCTCCACATCCCCTGGGACAACGTCGACGACTGGGACGATCTGGCCCAGTTCGCCCAGGATCACGGCGTGCGACTCGGCACCGTCAACGCGAACACCTTCCAGGAGGACCAGTACCGGCTCGGGTCACTCTGCGCGCCGGATCCTGCGGTCCGTCAGGCGGCCGTGGAGGCACACCACCGGTGCATTGAAGTGATGGACGCCATCGGCGTCACCGATCTGAAGATCTGGCTCGCCGACGGCACCAACTATCCAGGGCAGGACGACATCCGTGACCGCCAGAACCGTCTCGCTGAGGGGCTGGCTGCCATCTATGAACGCCTGGGCGCGCACCAGCGCCTCGTCCTGGAGTACAAGTTCTTCGAGCCGGCGTTCTACCACACCGACGTTCCCGACTGGGGTACCTCGCTGGTCCAGTGCTTGGCTCTCGGGGACCGGGCCCGGGTCTGTCTCGACACGGGGCACCACGCTCCAGGGACCAATATTGAGTTCATCGTCGCGCAGCTGCTTCGGCTCGGCCGGCTCGGGTCCTTCGACTTCAACAGCCGGTTCTATGCCGATGACGACCTGATCGTGGGTGCCGCCGATCCCTATCAGCTGTTCCGCATCCTGTACGAGTGCGTGCGGGGCGGCGCGTTGGAGGCCGATGCGGGAGTGGTGTTCATGCTCGACCAGTGCCACAACATTGAGGACAAGATCCCCGGCCAGATCCGCAGCGTGCTCAACGTCCAGGAGATGCTCGCCCGAGCCCTGCTCGTTGACACCACGGCGTTGCGGGCGGCGCAGCGCGCGGGCGACGTGCTCGCCGCGAATGCCGTCCTCACCGACGCATTCTCCACCGATGTCCGCGGCGACCTGGCCGCCTGGCGCGCATCACGGGGACTTCCGGGTGACCCGATGGCCGCCTACCTGTCCTCCGGCCACCGCGAGAGGATCATCGCCGAGCGTGTCGGCGGTACGCAGGCCGGTTGGGGCGCCTGAACCGGGTACCGACCGATCAGATGTCGCTCGGGTGGGTCTGCGCGGTGGGATCGATCGCGCAGTCGAACCGCTGGTCCATCTCGAGGGCCGGGAAGGACTCAGCCGGGAAACTCACCAGCTTTGCCGGGACTCCGGCGACCGTCGAGTGCGGGGGCACGTCCTCGAGCACGACGCTCCCGGCACCGATCTTGGCGCCCTCGCCGACGCGGATATTGCCCAGCACCTTCGCCCCGGCCCCGATCATGACGCCGCGACCCACCTTGGGATGACGGTCGCCGCCCACCTTGCCGGTGCCACCCAGGGTGACCTCGTGCAGCATGGAGAAGTCGTCCTCGATCACCGCGGTCTCCCCGATGACCACCGACGTCGCATGGTCGAACATGATCCCCCGGCCGATCCTGGCCCCGGGATGGATGTCGACGGCGAAGACCTCCGAGATCCGGCTCTGCAGGAACAGGGCGAGCGAATGCCGATCGGTCACCCAGAAGTGGTGGGCCACCCGGAAGGCCTGCACGGCGTGGAAGCCCTTGGCATACAGCAGCGGTTGGCTGTAGCCGCGGGTGGCGGGGTCGCGGGTGACGATGGCCTGCAGATCGGCGATCACCGACTCCTCGATGAAGGGATCGCCCTGGACCGCCTCCCCGATGAGATCGAGCAGGTTGAGCGGCGACATCATCGAGTTGGAGAGCTTGTGGGCCAACAGGGTGGCCAGCGCACCCATCAGGGTCTCGTGACGCAGGATCGTCTCATGGAGGAAGCCGCCGAGGCAGGGTTCCCGGGCAGCGTTCTCCTGAGCCTCGGTGCGGATGGTCGACCAGATCTCCGCGTCTGGGACAGCCTCGGTCATGCCAGGTTCTCCTCGTCGGGCCGGGCTCGACACCCGGCGTGTCGCCCGGACCACCATACCGGGATCCCGTCATGAGTCCGACCTCCCCCGGCGGTGGTCGGACCAGCCGGGGTCCGTCGTGGCCTGGCGCAGCCACGATGGGTGACATCGAGGGCGACACCACGCGGGCAGCCGATGGGCCGCGACAGGCTACGAGCCCTGCGGATCGGCCACCCATCCGACGAACAGGGGCAGGCTCGTGGTCCGGTCGACCGCCAGGAAGCCGAAGGGGCGGTGGTGGGCGATCCGGATGATGCGCGGACGGTCGGTGGCGGGAGTTCCGGCGCTCGCCATGAAGGCGAGTGCGGTGACCGCCGACGCGGTGAAGCCGTCGAAGGCGAAGGTGGCCGCCGCTGACTGGGCGGCCCCCTCCACCGCGAGCGGGGTGCGACTCAACCCGGGGAAATGGCCGCGGCTGCGACCGGCGAGACACCGACGGCCTCAGCGAGCTCGGCGGCCGTCGGTTGGTCGGCGGCGCTGGCCAGGGAGACCAGCAGGATCCACGCCCCGGGGGCGCTGATGATCGTCCCGGTACGGCGACACTGGTCCTCGACAGCGGTGAGTCAACGCTGGTAGAGGCGATGGATCGCGGCGGTTACCGCATGGGGAAGCCCTTCCGCGCTGGTACTCATCGCTCGGCAGGACGACCGGCGTCCGTCGACGACAGCACCACGGTGATCGCCTCGGCCAGCGATCCGGCGGCGGCGTTCGGCGGCCGCAGTGCGGGATCCCAGGCGCGACCCCGATGCAGGTACACACACTCCAGCCCAGCGCGGTGGGCACCGATGATGTCCGCCTCGGCGGAGTCGCCCACCATCCACGCGCCGGTGAGCGGTAGACCCGCGCGCTGGGCGGCGATGGTGAAGATCTGCGGATCGGGTTTCGCCGCCCCCGCCTCCTCGGAGATGACCCAACCGTCGACCAAGCGTTCCAGGCCCAGCCGATGGATCTTCTTCTCCTGCTGTTCGGTCACGCCGTTGCTGACGATCCACGGCGTCCATCCGGCGGCACGGGCGCGTCCCAGTGCGGCTGCGCATCCGGCGGCGAGCTCCAGATGGGCGACGACCCCGGCCCGCAGGATCCGAACAATGCTGGTCGATTCCGGACCGGTGAGCTGCAACAGGGCGGTCAGGTCGGCAGCGACCTCAGGCTTGGGACGAAGGCCATCACCGTCGGCTCGGACCATCGCCTCCAGCAGGGCCGGGTCGGCATCCCGTTCCCGCAGATACTCGGCGGCCCACCGGCGGTACCCGACGGCGCGGTCCACGAGGGTGTTGTCCAGGTCGAGCAGCAGCAGCGGCATGGAGCCATTGAACCCGAACCACGCGATTCCCGCAGGCTGCGTCCCGTCCGGGGGCTCCGCGCCCGTCAGGCAGGGTGACAGCCCGAGAGCCCTTGCCGTCCCCGAGCAGCAGTTCGAGCGGCACCTACCATGTCAGGCATGCCCCTGCCTCAGCTGCAGCCACTGCTGCAGTACCTCGACCAGACGAATCACGCCGACCGGCTGCGGACCATGGCGCTCCTGGGTCGCGACCACGCAGATGACCCGGGCCTCTCCGTGCTCCTGGATTCCCTTGCCGCCGAGAGCAGCTACCACCAGCGGCTGGCGCTGGCCGCCGCACCCGACGATGACGGGCGGATCGCTGCCGCGTTGAGTCACCCTTCGCCAACGGTCCGTTCGTTCGCGCTCACTCGGCTCAACCCCGCGAGCGTCTCCGCCGAGGCGGTTCTCGAGGCCATCCTGCACGGCAGCGCCGACGACCGGCGCAACCTCCAAGGTTACGTCAACCGTCACCGACTGACCACGGTGGCCGAGGCTGTGATCCATCGCCTTCGTGACGAGTTCGGCGACCGGGCGGCGGCCGGGCTGCTCGCGACCTGCACCGCTGACACCGTCCGCCGGCTCCTCCCGGAGATGTTTCACGCCGTCCCGAACCTGCGGACACTCGCGCGACGGCATCCGATCGTCCTCCTCGACTTCCTGGAGGCGGAACTCGACGGGCTCTCCCGATCCCGACGCGACGAGCTGTGGCGGCACAGCACACCGGCGACCTCCGAGCTGGCGCTGGCGGAACCCGACCAGTTCCTTCGCCTCGTCGAGAATCATGGCCCGTCATGGATTCTCCCCCCCGGCATCAGCCGGGTTCTCGCCTCGATGATCCGCTTCGACGCCGCTCGGATCGCGCGGCTGCTGGTGATACCCGCCTGTGTGACGGAGCTGTCCCGGAACTGGCGACTCCCCCGGGCCCTGACCCGCAGTGCCCCTCTGTTCGCGTTCGATGACCAGGTGGCCCTCGCCCGGGCGCTGCGCGAGCACGACCATCTGTTCCGGGCCTGGCTGGGTGCTCTGGCTCCGAGCCGGCGAGCGGCTGTCTTCGCCGGTGCCACCGAGGACCTCAGCGTCGACACCCGGGTCTGGGCGCCTCCCTTTCTCGAGGTCCTGCCCCATGAGCTCCGCCATGCCGAGGCCCGCCGGATTCTCGCGCTGCGCGCCATCGGCGAGTCCGCGCGCCAGACCTTGACCTACACCGCCTTCCTTCCGTTCGCGGAGGCGCGGGATTCGTTGGTCGCCTCCACCCGGCGCGCGGACGCCGAGGAGCGGGCGCTCGGATACGAACATCTGATCGCCTGCGCTGGACGTGAACGCTCAGTCGAGGTGATGGGCGAAGCGCTGATGCTGTGCGATCGGCTGCGCAACGAGCAGGATCCGGTGCGACACGCGGCGATCCGAGCCCTCGCCGCCGCCCCGCCAGCGCAGTTCGACGGCGAGGTGCTCACCGCGCTGCAACCACTGGCGCTCGCCCTGACCGAAGCCCGCGACACGTCCTGGGGCTCTCTGCATCAGCTCACCATCCTGGCCGTCAGACTGCTCGTTGATGCGGCTGACGCCCCGGAGTCGCCACGGTTCCACTGCGCGATCACGCTGCTCAACCAGATCATCGACCGGAACGGGTCGCTGCTGTTTCCACCACTGATCCGGCTCCTCCCCCCGGAGGCCGAGTCGTCGCTGGTGGCAGCGCTGACGCCGCGGATGAGGCAGACGGCCACGCGGGACGACTACCAGGTGCTCTTTCCCCTCCTGCGGATCCTGGGGAGGCGGGCCTGGCGCCATGAAGAGCTCCAGCGACTCCTCGAGACCGCCACCAGGGCCGCCAGCGACACGGCGGTGCACACAGCACTGCGCCATTGGCTCTCCGATCCCCGGAATCGGGCCGCCCGGGTGGCCCGGGTGCTGGCGGCCGACGAGTCGTCGCTCGCAGTGCCGGCTGTCCTCGAGGCCGTCGTTCTCCATGAACAGCACCTGCTCGACATCCTGCTGCGCCCTCGCCGGCTGAAGGGTCGGTTCCTGGCGGGGACAACTCGCTTCGTCCCCGTCATCCGCAACGGCCTCCACCGGTGGCTTCCCCGGCAGGTCGAGTCCTACCGTCAGGACCTCGACCTGCTCATCGCCACCCCGGCGACCAGTGATGCCACACGAACCGATGCCATCGGTGCGCTCGCCAGGCTGCCCCAGATCGGCGTCGCGGCCCTGGAGACCTCCCTCGCCAGCTCCGAGGTGCGCATCCAGGAGGCTGCGCTGGGCGGTCTCGCCTGGACCGACGAACCGGGGAGCGCGCTCGCCTCGCTCCTC